>CAZFII010000016.1:0-13396 GCA_964518925.1 uncultured archaeon | reverse complement strand
CTGTTTTGTTCATACCTTCTACAAGATCCACAGTGAACTCCACATGGTGCTATTTCCCTGTTTTTATCTGTCATATTGGAACAAATTTTGTTCCATAGTATATAATTCCTTCTTTACCATCTTCTCCATACTTCCTGAAAACGCTTTTGACTCTCATTCCTATTTCTACATCTTCTGGATTGCAAACTAGTTGTGAAATTAATCTAACTCCTTCATCCAATTCTATTAAGGCTATGATATACGGCTTTCCCTCGTTTTCACCTTGATGAACTACAGTATAACTTAAGACTCTACCAGTCCCACTCAATGGAACTTCTTTGATTTTGCCTTTCCGCCTACATACTGGGCATAGATTTCTTGGAGGATAAAAGTAATTTCCGCAGTTTTCGCAGTAGCTCCCAATTAAGTTGTACCTATATTTTATCTTCCTCCAAAATCTCGGAACCATAAATATCACCTCGAAAAAATCGTAACAACTGCTGTAGCACCAGTTCCACCGATGTTTAAAGCTAAACCAGTTTCAGCATCTACTTGTCTTCCATCGGCATCACCCCTTAACTGTAACACTATTTCTACAGCTTGTCTTATCCCAGTTGCACCAACAGCATGTCCACAAGCTTTTAAACCACCAGACGTATTTACTGGAATTTTTCCACCTATCTCTGTTTCTCCTTCTCTAATCAGTTTAGCTCCTTCACCTTTTTTGCAGAATCCAAGATCTTCATAAGCGATTATCTCAGCAATAGTAAATACATCGTGAACCTCTGCAACTTGTACATCTTTAGGCTCTATTTTAGCAATTTTATAGGCATTTCTCGAAGCTTTAACTACTGAAGTCATAGTTAACAAATCTCTTCTACTGTGCAAGGCTATATAATCGCTTGCTTGACAACAAGCTTTTATGTAAACTGGAGTATCTGTAATCTTCTTTGCAATATCTTCACTTGCAAGTATCACAGCAGATGCTCCATCGCATATAGAAGCGCAGTCTAAAAGCTTCAAAGGTTCTGCAACGTATGGTGAATTCAGAACGTCTTTGACAGATATTTCCCCTCTAAACTGTGCTTTCGGATTTTTTACTGCATTTCTGTGATTCTTTACAGCGATTAATGCCAAATCCTCTTCAGTCGTTCCAAACCTTTCCATGTGAAGTCTGGCGATTAAAGCATACAAAGCCGGTAAATTTGCACCCACAAAATACTCCCATTCTTGATCAGCAGAGCAAGACAAAATTTCCATTGCATCTCCTACATCTGAAACCTTTTCTACACCACCAGCAATAACAACGTCGTGCAAACCAGAGGCAACGGCTAAGTACGCTTCCCTCAAGGCTAATCCTCCACTTGCATCAGCTGCTTCAACCCTCGTAGCTGGAATGTTAAACTCTGCCAATCCAGAGTAATCCGCTATTAACGCTGAAATGTGCTCTTGCCCTATATATCTTCCAGCACTCATATTTCCTACGTATAACGCTTCTATCTCTTTACCTTCGAGATCTGCATCCTCCAAAGCCTCTATTCCAGCTTCAATGAACAGATCTCTAAAGCTCTTATCCCATAACTCGCCAAATTTAGTGCAACCTACTCCAACTACTGCAACTCTACGCATTTTATCACCTAACTATCATATCTCTATGCTTCAAGTAAAGTCCATAATCTATGTACTCCCTATGCTTTATCTTATCCCAGACTGACGGATTTCTCTCAAAATTTTCGATTTTATCTGTAACCCTTATGCTGAAGGCATCGCTTCCCGCTCCCGAACCAAACGATACGAGTAAAATTCTCTGTTCAGGCTTTGCAATGTCTAAAATAGCTGCTAACCCCATTAAGGACGATGCTGAGTAAGTGTTTCCAATGTATCTAACTACTAAGCCTTGTTCGATTTTCTTTGTATCTATTCCAAGCATTCTTGCAGCTCTAATAGGAAATTTTGCATTCGGTTGATGAAAAACTGCAAAATCGAAGTCATTTAGATTGTATCCGTATTTCTCCATTAATCCCCTCGCTGCCGAAATGACATGTCTGAAATATGCTGGTAAACCCGTAAATCTTCCTCCATGGCTTGGATACTTCTGCAAATCCCTCCTCCAAAAATCCGGTGTATCGGATGTAAAAGAATAAGTTGCTTCTATTTCAGCAATGGGTTCTCTCCCTATTATTAAAGCTACTCCACCAGCTGAAGCTGAATACTCTAAGGCATCTGAAGGTCTTGCTTGAGCAGTATCAGCACCAATCGCTAAACCGTATTTTATCATTTCCGCTTTAACCATTGCATAACAGATTTGCATCGCTGCAGTACCAGCCTTACATGCGAATTCTAAGTCCGCTGAGAAGTATTCGTTTCCAACACCTAATGCTTCCCCAACAATCGTTGCAGTTGGTTTGACTGCGTATGGATGACTTTCACTTCCTACAAAAATAGCTCCAATCTCTTTTGCATTTATCTTAGCTCTTTCTAAAGCCTCTCTTGAAGCTTCAACGGCTATAGTTGCAGTATCTTCATCTATGTCTGGTACGGATTTTTCAAATACTCCCAATCCAGATTTTATGGATTCTGCATTTTCTCCCCATATCCTTGCAATTTCTTCTACTTTAATTCTGTACTTTGGAATATAAGTTCCATATGAAACTATTCCAATCAAACGAAGCACCTCCTCAAAACTTTTACGATTCTTTCTACTTCCATTTCAGTGGTTATAAGAGGTATCTTCTCAATTTCAGCTATTTTCTTAGCGATATCATCTACTCTTTTTATTCCATGTAAAACTACTGCTGATGGCTTCAAGTTTGAAACCCTTACAGCAACCATCGGAGATCTACCAGTTGAAACTTTGGTAAATATCAAAGCCCTTTCATTTGTTAACCCGTAAAGTCTGTAAAACTCAAACGCATTAAGATTCAGAATGGCTTTAATACTATCTACAATCGTATGCCCGTAAATAACACCGTCAAAATCGTTAACCCTTTTTCCATCTATCTTCTCGCAGAATTCAGATACTTCAACACAGTTTTTATATTCAGCAATGTCTATTATTATGTCTGAATACAATCCAAGTATGTACCGATATCTTGAAACTATTTTATAGCCTCTTTCTCTGTCTATTTCAAATAGAGCGTTAACAAACCTCTTTATGAAGTTTACACCCGGTGACTTTCTCCTCTCACCTTCGTAATCGCTGATAACAGATGGAGATACTCCCAATCTTTTAGCTAGTTCGCTTTGAGATATTTCAAATATCTGCCTCCACTTCTTTAAAGCCTTTCCGGGATTGTCAGATAAAACGATATCTCCGCAGATTCTATCCGCTAGGGGTTTTAAATCCATTGAATTCAATAAAAACTTTTAGCTTATAATCCTTTCGATCATTGCCTTATTTTATCCTCGACTAATGCCGAAGGTCTGTAGATACAACAAGGTTCTGCTTGCAGATAATCCCCAGTTAAGGCGTATGCTCTTGCCCTACTACCGCCACATATGAATCTATACTCACAAACTCCACATTTTCCTCTTAGGTTATTTGGATCTTTCAAATCTACAAAGATCTTAGATTTCTCATAAATTTCCTTAACACTTTGTTCTCTAACGTTCCCAGCTTTTATTGGCAGAAAACCGCTGGGATAAACATCTCCAATATGACTAATAAATAACATACCTCTACCGTCTGTTACTCCAACCTTTGGCTTGTGTTTTGCATCTATCTCTGAACTCTTATTAATCTTTATACTTGTATTTTCTCTCAGCCAATCGTACAGATCACCAACTCTTGGCATCTCACCCTTTTTTCTCATAATTCTAATCCTTCTAAAGTGGGTTGCAGCAGAACTCTTAACTCTTAAACCCATTTCGTTCAAATCGTAAAGCCAACAGAGTATATCCTCAAATTCCTGTGGATTTGGCATTAGTTCAGCTTTTGCTCTTCCAACTGGAACTAAGAAGAATACATCCCACAAAGCAGGATCTAACTCTGAGCAGAGTTTAGCAATATTCGGCAAATCGTAGATGTTCTCTTTCGTGACCGTTGTATTTATTTGAAATTCTATTCCCAGCTTTTTTGCAGTTTTGATTACGTTTAAGCTATCATGAAAAGAACCTTTAACTCCTCTAAATCCATCGTGCTTTTCAGCATTACTTCCATCAATACTTATAGCGATTCTATGAACTCCAGCTTTTTTCAAAGCTTTTAATCTATCTTCATTTGCAAGTTTTGTTCCACTAAACGCTACAGCAACTCTTAAGCTTTGAGAAGCGTAATCAACTATATCCTCTAAGTCATCTCTCATCATTGGATCTCCACCAGTTATTATAAGCAACGGTTTAAGCTTTGAAATCTGATCTATAAGATCAAAACATTCTTCAGTTGTAAGTTCATTTGGATGTCTGTTTTTTATAGCTTTAGCTCTACAGTGTTTACATGCAAGCATACAAGCCCTTGTCAACTCCCAGAACACTATTTGAAGTCTCATAAATCTTGTTCGATTAAATCGATTTTAAAAATTGGTCATGGCCACATTGTGGATAATTTAAATCAACAATGTTACATCAAGATGCAAAAGCTTATATGTCTAATATTTAAATTTTTCGCACAAAGTGGACACATCCTTCATCACCACCTAAAAATTTAAAAAGTTCTGACTTTTCCCTCTATAACGAGATTCGTGATCTTATTTATGTTTGAGAGTTCTTCTTCGGCAATTTCTTTAATTTTACTTTCCATACTTTCAACATCGTAACCCTTCTTAGGCAATACTTGAACGCATAGGGCTCTTGGTTCATTTATGGGCTTTCCGATTTGACTTAAAATCTTGACGTAAATTTCTCTAATGCCCTCAATCTCTTCAACGCATTTGTTGGCGATTATGTTTGCTAATATGTTGTATATCTTACCTACGTGATTTACAGGATTTTTTCCACTTGCAGCTTCCATACTCATTGGTCTACATGGAGTAATTAACCCATTACATCTATTTCCTCTTCCAACGTTTCCATCATCTCCGTTCTCAGCAGAAGTACCAGTAACCGTTAGATATACACAGCCAGTTTCATAGTTATCCGCTGTGTTCACGAAAACTTCAACTTCTCTTTGTGTGTATTCATTTGAGATATCTTTAACGAAACTTACAAGCTCTTGCTTTATTGCATCGTATTCTTTTATGTCTCTAACGTATTTATCAACAAATGCAACTGCAATCGTAAGCGTTATCTTATCTTTTTCTCTTAGTCCCATGACTTTTACATCTTCGCCAATTGCTGGATTCTTTTTTCTGAACTCCTCGTAGATCCTTCTCTCAACGTTGTAAACTAATTTCTCAGTTTCAGTAAGAGGTGCAAAACCTATTCCAAAAGATGTGTCGTTTGCAAGTGGAATTTCACCTTTCCTTCTTCTGAATACGTCTTGTAAATCTGTACTACCCTCCCCAAGTTTTACGTTAAAAATCATATCAGTCTCTGGATCCAAATTGGCCATGTGTTGTTTTACGTAGTTCTTAGCAGCTTTTAAAGCGATCTTATCTGTTGGTATGTATTCCCCTTCGAACTCTTTCGTAGCTCTTCCAACGAGTAAAACGTATATAGGCTCTACAACTTCTCCACCACCGAAAGCAGGTTTTGATTTTCCAGCAACGATCTGTGTCTCATCTGTATTGTGATGAAGAACAGCACCAAACCTCTTTATATATTCTTTACTGAGTTCTCTACTCATAGCCTCAGCCATTCCATCTGCTAAGCTATCTGGATGTCCAATTCCCTTCCTTTCGACTATTTCGATGAGTTGCTCTTCTATTGGAGTGTGAAGGATTTTTTCGATGTAAATGTTTTGCATGAAACTTCTTCTAATCAGAAAATATAAATGTTGCAGTTGACACTTTTTATTTAGCAATGTCGATATATGCGTTTTCAGATATAGAAAAAGGGAGGGTAAAAAGGATCTACGCAAGTGCTAAGTATCCATCGAGGCAAAGTGGTAATGTATTTTACGATTCAGAGATTACACCAAACTTGAAGTTTGCTGATGAGCTTCCCTTAAGACTCAACTGTACGTTTTCAGTAGTAGCTTTTAGACCTTCACATGTCCTTTTGGCAAGAGACGTTTTAGGAGGAAAGCCACTATACTACAGCTTAGATATGACGTTCTCGTCTTTCAAGAATTACTTCGACAAGGATTTCTTTGAGGTCTTACCGGGAGAGGTCGTAAAAATAGATTACACTGGAAAAATCCTTGAGAAAAAGATGTACAGATTTGAAGACGTTTTTAAAAAAGAAGATGCAGAAGTAGATGAATTGATTGAAAGAATTGAGAAATCTCTGTTAAACTTTAAGTACAATTTCGCTTGTCTAGCGTTTTCTGGAGGTGTTGATTCTTCACTTTTAGCATCTATTTACGACGTTCAACTCGTATCCGTGACTTCAAGCGATAAAGAGGAAGAATGGATAAAGTTTTCTGCGAGAGAACTTGGTAGGGAAGTGGAGATATTCAGATTTAATGAGAAAGTAGTTAAAGAAGTTTTGGAAGATGTTAAGAGAACAATAGAAATCGATGATTTTTTACAGCTTTCTATTGCTATCCCGATATACTTAGTTATGAAATTCGCTAAAGAGCTTGGATATTCTGAAGTGATATTCGGACAAGGAGCGGATGAACTCTTTGGAGGATACAAGAGATATGAAAACATGGACTACAAAACCCTTGAGCAAGAGTTGATAAAAGATTTAAAAACGATAGGCGAGAAAAACCTTGTTAGGGATACAAAACTCGCCTATAAAAACGAGGTTAAGATTTTAACTCCATATCTCCAGTGGGATATCATAAAATCGGCGATAAGCATACCTCCAGAGCTAAAAGTTAAAAGGGTTGAGGGAAAAGTTATTAGAAAGTACATTTTAAGAAAAATAGCAGAAAAGTATCTTCCTAAGGAAATAGCTTGGAGAGATAAGAAAGCGATACAGTATTCAACCAACGTATCAAAAATCTTGAAAAAATGGTATACGTAAACTGTAGAATAGGTAATAAGTTTTGCGGGAAGTGTTGTTACGAAACTGAAATGCCGTTGACTAACGAAGATGTAAAGAGAATAGAATCTCTTGGCTACAAAAAGGAAGACTTCTCGATAGTCGTAAATGGAATTAGAAGATTGAGAAATGTAAACGGCAAGTGTTACTTCTTACGCAACAACAGATGCATAATCTATGAACACAGACCAGAGGGTTGTAGGCTTTATCCACTCGTTTTCGATGGAAAAGACGTAGTTGTTGATAAACTCTGCCCGAAGTGGAGAGAAGTCAAGATAACTGAAGAAGATAAAAAGGCATTGTTAAAGCTTATACATAAGATTTATAAAATTGAATTATAATACCATTAGATTCGGAGATTAGTTTTAGGTCGTGAGGACGTGTTAACTTATATTCAATATTTAAAGCTTACACCCTTAAGTTAACACTAGGTCGTAATGTTGAATCACCATCTAGTTTTAAAGTCTTGAAGTATTATTTAATTCTACAATGTACAAGGTAAAGGAAAGAGACTTCATAATACTAACGGAAGTACTTAGAAAATCTGAGGAAATCAAACCCAGTCAATACGCTAAGAGAATAGTCTTTGAGCATTACAAGATATTGGGTACACATATCGACAGAATTCTTACAGCAGTCTACTACAAGATTATGAAAAGACTTGGGATAATAAACAGAGTTATAAGCGATTTAGTTGGTGTTCATCCAAATATTTTGGATCCATGGCTAAGAGCAGCTTTAAGAGTTACTATTGAGTTTTTAGTTTTCGAAAAAAAATATATCAAAAACTTAGATAAGAATAGGGTTAAGAAAGTCGTAGCTGAATTCCTATCAAATAAAACACATCCATATGTTGGTATGTACTATTTTGAAGTATTTGATAGAATAGATAGCTATGAGATCAAACCTAAAGATGAGATAGAGAGAATGGAATTTGAATACCTACTTCCATCATGGTATATAAAGAAAATCAAGGATTTGGTAGGAGACGAAGCTGAAGAACTCTTTAAAGCTTTGAATGAAGAGCCAATGATTAGTATTAGAGTTAATACTCTAAAGGCTACAGTAAAAGAGGTAATAGATGAGCTTAAGAGGGACGGAAAAGATGTAGTAGTTAGTGAAGTAGTTCCAACCGTTTTAAAGTTTAAGGGTTCCTATGACTTCGACAGATCAAAGCTTTACAAAAAGGGTAAATTCGTAATTCAGGAGGAGGCTGCAGCTTTAGCTTCTATTCTGCTTAATCCAAAGCCAAACGAAACAGTTGTTGACTTGTGTGCTGCTCCGGGTGGCAAGACTATTCATATGGCTGAACTGATGAAAAACAAAGGTGTTATTTATGCCTTTGACATAGACGAATTGAGACTTAAAAGGATGGAAGAATTGATTGAAAGATGTGGAATTAGAATTGTTAGAATATATAAAAAAGATGCAAGAAAAGCTCCAAAGATTTTGGGATGTAATATCGCTGACAGAGTTATGTTAGATGCTCCTTGTACTTCAGATGGCACTCTTGCAAAGAACCCAGAGCTTAGATGGAGGATTAGGGAAGAAAAGATTAAAGAATTGGCTGAATTACAATACGAACTTTTGAATACCGCAATAGACTTGTTAAAGCCAAATGGAAAGGTTTTGTATTGTACTTGCTCTATGTTCAGAGAAGAGAATGAGGATGTTATCAGCAGAGTTCTAAATGAAAGAGAAGATATAGAATTAGTTCCGATAGAGGGTTACTATTCTCAGGGATTTTTAAAGGGAACTATAAGGGCATGGCCACATAAACATGGAACGATAGGATTTTTCTACGCATTGCTTAAGAAAATACAATGATATTTACCGATTGGGAGGGGCCTTGGGTTTTAACGGATTTCGCATTTGAATTGGCGAATGCAATATTTAATAATCCAAGGTTTTTCAGCAATTTGAGTGTCTATGATGATTACTTAGCTTACGAGAAAAAGAAGAGAGGGTATGAAGCTGGATATACATTAAAGCTCCTAGTTCCGTTTTTTGTTGCCTTTGAAATTAGAAATAAAGATGTAGAGGAGATAGCAAAATCTCTAACGTTTTTTGTAAGAGATGCAAAGATTTCTATGGATTTTATTCAGAGAAATTGGAAAGTTGCAGTGATATCTACGAGTTACAATCAGTTTTTAAAAATCAGTGCGTCGAAGCTCGGTTTTAGGGGATTTTTACATGGAACTGAAGTGGATTTCGACTCAATTGAAATAAACGATGAATTAAAGGAAGAACTAAAGAATTCAATAGATCTAATTGCTTCACTCAGAGATGAAGAGCTATACAAATATTTGGACAAACTCTTCGAAAGAAGAGAGATAAAAGAGATACTTGACAAAGTTAAGGTAATCGGCGCAGGAGAAAAGGCAAAGATTCTGAAGTACTATTGTAAACTGTTTGATGTAGATTTTCCAATTGCAATTGGTGACAGCATTTCAGACTATAAGATGTTTAAAACCGCTAGAAAATTAGGTGGAATAGCAATAGCATTTAACGGAAATAAATACGCATTGGAGAACGCTGATATTGCAATTGTAAGTGATTCAGCAATAGCCGAAGCAGTAGTGGTATATGTACTAAACAAATACGGTGTAAACGCTTTAAAGGATTTGAACCAAAGAATTCCAGAGGAATTGAAGGAGATCTACAAGAAATCTAACACTAAGGTCTATCTCCTTGAGAACAGTGATTTTGAAATGGTTTTAAAAGAATCTCAAAATATGAGAGTAAAGCTTAGGGGTTCAGCTGGTATGCTTGGCTAATCCAACACCTTTTATTTCAATAACCCTTGAATTTTCGTCTATTTTTATAACGTCACCTAAAAACTTTTTGATAACGTATGCATTACTTATCTGATGCAGAGTAATCTCAGTTGTACTGTATACAGTTTTATCTTTGGCTATTGCTGCAAATGGCATGATTTGATCTGCAAGATGTGAATCAAATACTCCATCCTTCGAATACTCCTTATAAAAGTTTTCTGCTGCTTCTCTTCCTACATCTTCTGCTCTTTTCCCTTTTTCACCTAAAGCGTTTCCACCTTTATATCCACTCCATATCGTTATTCCACTTCCAGTTGAGAACCCCTTTCTGACTTCTATGCTAATTTCTGCATCAAGCCCTTTTTGCTCTAAATACTCTCTTGCAGAATTTGCCTGTCTCTTTGCTACGTGCTCAGGAAGGTTTTGGCAGTGACTGATACCCAATATTTTATCTTCAACTTCTTTAAACTCCACACCTCTAAGCTTAGAAGGTTTAACCACAACCCTTATGAATCCACCACCCTTTGGATAGTATCCCCTTCTAATGAGTTCTATCTCAGCTTCAACTCCGATTTCTCTTAAGGCTCTTAACGTAACGTTTTTAAAGTAATCCACTGGTGGTGACCATGCAACATCAGTTCCACCAGTTATCTCCAGTATAGTTTCTCTTTCAGCAAGGATCGATGGTAGTAACACTGTTTGGAGTATTAACGTAACACTTCCAGCAGTTCCTATATCAATTCTGAACTTTCCGCCTCTTAACCTTTTAGGCTTAAATACGACTCTTGTAGATCCAATTCTCAAACCTTCGACCTCTGCATTTGTAATTAGCTTAGCTGCTTCAATTCCTTTAAGATGTTGGGCAGCCAAACCTGGTTTTGGGCGATTTGCTCTTATGTTGTAAACCTCCACTGGCTTAAAAGTAACACACGACAAAGCTATGGAAGTTCTAAGTATTTGTCCTCCTCCCTCTCCATAACTGCCATCGATCTTTATCACGTTAGTAAATCAGCTTTGATGTAGATATTAATTTTTACCTCTTTATTTTTACGTTCCGAAGGTTGGCAATTAAAGGGATCATTGATTTATAAAGCTTTAAGGGTTTATGGATGTGTCCACTTTGTGCGAAAAATTTAAATATTAGACATATAAGCTTTTGCCTCTTAAGTTGACACATCCGGGTTTATAAATACTTGATTGCCAACTTTCGGATCTACTGTTTTAGACAGAGTATCCTAAACCTCTATCAACGGATAGTGGACGATTTAAATCAACAATGTTGAATCACCAGTATGGAATAAAGTAGCGACTAACTCATCTGTTTTCTCAAATCTCCGATTTACGATTTAACAACTCTATCTCTTAAGTCTTCTATTAGCCTTTTTAATTCTTTTATTTCTCTTTCTAAGGAGTCTATCTTCCTTTCGAGTACTTTGATTCTGTCTACTTCTTCCTCTACACGCCGTGGACTCCCACGTAATATATCTTCTATTAATGGAGCAATCTTTTTTCCAGCAACCCTACATGCATCTGGTCTTTCTCTACCTTCAGCGATAGCTATAGCCATTTCATAACAACCACTATAACCACATGCACCACAATCGAGTTTCGGTAGAAGCTCATAGATCTTCTGAACTTTTTCCTCCAATTCTGGTCTTACTTCCAATTTAGGCTGTGGATAGCCAGTAAAGTAATTCCAACACCATCCTCTTCCTCTACCCATCCAGAAGTCTCTTCCTCTTCTCCACCACATCTACAAGAATCGTCACCCAGTTATTTCAACCTTTCGACTTTAGAAGGTAAATTCTTCTCGTTAGACTTGAATGTACTCTCTGCATAAACTTAGCTATTAGCTTATAACCTTTTAGCATATCTTCTACATCTATGTTAGTTACTATAACAAGTAAACGGTTTGGCTTTAGAATTCTTTTAAACTCCTCAAGACTTTTTTCATAAAGCTCCAATAACTCTCCAGCAGTCCTGGTAGATCTTAAGTACGGGTAATCCGTTACTATCGCATCGAAAACAGAATCTTTAAACGGTAAACTCCTAGCATCTCCTCTTAGAACTTCAGAGTTAACACCGTAAAACTCTAAGTTTTTCTTGCAACCAAAAACTATCTTTTCAAAGAAGTCTACACCAACTGCATTTATATTCATTAATCCAGCCTCGATTAAAAACGAACCAGTTCCACACATCGGATCAAGCAAAAGTTCCCCTTTCTTTACACCAGTTAAATTAACTAAAGCTCTAGCAAACTTAGGTAAGACCACTGCTGGCATGAAAAACGGTCTTTTATCTGGTCTTCGCTCTAAGAACTGCTTTTTGTTTTGTCTATGAATCAATAAGCCTACAAAGCATTTTTCAGAAGTTATGTAAATCTTAAAGATGACTTTTGGATTAGAAACGCTTATTTTTGCTCCTCTTCTCCAAATAATTTCGCCAAGTTTCCTTTCAAGCTTCAAAGAATCTATCTTACAGTTTATTCTCTCAACTCTTACACAGCAAAACTCCTTTGGAATCTCAACTTTTGAAAATACATCTTCAAGTTCTTGAAGTTCACATTCCGCAATGTATTTACATACTTCATGAGTTAAGGCTAATCTTTCAAAGAAGGTTTTACCATTATAATCTACGATTAAAATTCTATTATTTATATTATGATCATTTAAACTTCCATAACTTTCAAAAAGTCTTAAAGCTTCAAATTTAGCCAGTTCAACGTTTTCACCAGATAAAAACAGTATATATTTCATTTCTTTTTTTTCCTTTCTCTGATTTCGGCTATCTTTTTAGCTATTTCTATCATAAGCTTAGTTTTTTTATCTATTTTTTCTACAAAAACCCTACCACCTTCTTCCCACCAGCATCTTGGATATTTTTTCTCTTCAGCTCTAAAATTCAATCCGAGTTCTTTACAAGCATCTATTAGCTCGCTTAGCCTAACATTTGGAATAGCAAATCTTTTAGGTATCTTTCTTCCTTCTGATCTGCTCTTCTTTTTATCAATGTTTACTGTCCAAATAACACACTCTTTCATGCTATTCTATTGAACTTCAGTATAGCTAATATACTTAATCCCGTTACCTTTATCAATAATGCCATTGGCATATGACTCTTCTCGTCAAGTAAAGAAACATCGGCGCTTCGTTGGTTATTATTCTAACTGGTATTTTAAAAGTCTCGAAATTAGATCAGCAACAAAACACAAAGAGATTTTGCCTCCTTATCGCCCATCGAGAGTAATATTTCATCACCTGCTTTTGATTAATTCAAAAGTTGTTAAACCGAGGGAATCAGGTTGTAAAAATGCCTATGATTGAAATACCCTTAAACTTCGGCTAAATCTTTAGAGGAACCTATCTATCTCCCATAAATCCTATGATGCCAGCTACATCATTATTCTTTTATCTTCGAAAATGAACCCTAATTAGATTTAATTAATTTTTCTTTTTAATTTGGATGAGTCCAGTCTGTGCAAAAAATTTAAATAAATATTTAATACATAAACTTTTATACTTTAAATAGATGTATTTTCAGTTCCAATCGTTAAACTACTTATTAAACTACAATTCAACTATTTTTTCAAGTCAAGTATTATAATTTTAACA
>CAZFII010000015.1:0-13501 GCA_964518925.1 uncultured archaeon | reverse complement strand
AGACTTTTTCTGATTCAGAATTGAATACAAAAGATCTTAGATCCCTTTAATTTATTCATCGACTTTTAGCTTCACCTCTTAAAGAGTATACGAACAGTATTTTCTTTTTTCCAATGTATTCCGTACTCATTTTAACTTTAAACTTTGAAAACTTCTTTAACTTTGATATAAAAATCCTTGCTGTGTTCACATCGTCAAAGTACAAGTCTAATCCTTCAATTTCTGCACCAAAATCCTTTGCAATCTTTTTTGCAATCTCGACATCTTTAATGCTAAAATCCCTTAACTGAACCTTGCATGGATGTGTCATTCAAAAATCTTTAAACTCTTTGAAGACTTAATTATATGGGTAAACCTATACTTCAGGTTGCACTCGATTTATTAGAATTGAAGAGAGCTATTGAAATCGCAAAAGAGGCAATAGATGGAGGAGTGGATTGGATAGAAGTTGGAACACCACTAATCAAGAGTGAGGGCATGGATGCCGTGAGAACTATTAAGAGGCACTTTAAGGATCATAAAATCCTCGCAGACATGAAAACAATAGATACTGGGGCTATAGAAGTTGAAATGGCTGCTAAAAGCGGTGCAGATATTGTTATTATTTTAGCATTATCCGATAATTCAACCGTTGCAGAAGCAATCAGAGCTGCAAGGAAATACGGTTGTGAAATAATGGTTGATTTAATAAATACTCAAAATCCAGTTGAAAGAGCTAAGGAACTTGAAGATCTCGGTGTAGATTACATAAACGTTCACGTTGGAATCGATCAACAGATGATTGGTATGGATCCGTTTGAGATTTTAAAAGAAGTTGTTAAAGATGTTTCCATCCCTGTTGCGGTTGCTGGTGGTCTTGATGCCGAAAAGGCTGCATTGTGTGTATCATTGGGAGCGGATATCGTAATAGTTGGAAGTAATATCGTGAAGTCTAGAAATGTAACGGAATCTGCAAGAAAGATTAGGAATGCAATTGATAAAGCTGCAAAAGGTGCAAAAACGGATTACAGGAAAAAATGTATGGATGATGAGATAAGAGAGATTTTGATGAAGGTTTCCACTCCAAATATAAGTGATGCTATGCATAGAGCAAGAGCTATGGAGGGAATTTATCCACTTGTAAGGGGCAAAAAAGTCGTAGGTAAAGCTGTGACGGTTTATACAATGGATGGTGATTGGGCTAAAACCGTTGAAGCTATAGACTTTGCAAAGAAAGGAGATGTAATCGTAATAAAATGCTCTGGAGATACAGCTGCGGTATGGGGTGAACTTGCAACGAGAAGCTGTATGAACAAGGGAATAGCAGGAGTTATAATAGATGGAGCTGTAAGAGATGTAGACGATATCAGAGCTTTGGGATATCCCGTTTTTGCAAAAAGAGAGGTTCCAAATGCCGGTGAACCAAAGGGATTTGGTGAGATAAACGTTAAGATTGTCTGTGGAGGAGTCGAAGTAAATCCAGGTGATTGGATTGTTGCAGACGATAATGGAGTAATGGTAATTCCAAAAAAGAGGGCTTACGAAATAGCAAGAAGGGCTTTAGAAGTAAAAAAAGCAGAAGAAAGAATTAGGGCTGAAATAGAAGAGAAAGGAAGAACTTTAGCTGAAGTCGTTGAACTATACAAGTGGGAAAAGGTTCAGTGAAACTTTGCTTGAGAAATTTAGGATAGTTATATTACTTTTTTATGAAAAATGGTAAAAAATATTATATAAAAAATTAATATAATTAGAGGTAAAAAGCAGCAGTGGTGCAACATTGTTGATTTGAATCATCTACAACATGTAACAACCATAAAAGCTTAATATTAAAAATTTAAAATATATTTTCTGGACTTGTTAACTTAAAGCGGAAGCTTTAAATATTGAAATATATGCCTTTCGCACTAAGTTAACCTAGATAAATATCTGGAAACTAAAAAGTCAGTAGGGGAATTGGTAGAAGTAATCCTCGCTGTACTCTTCTATCCTACCTCTATCGGCTAAATCCAGTAGCTTTGGATCAATTGGGATTTCTGTTACGTATTCAATACCATACCTTTTTGCAAGCTCAAAAGCTCTTCCTTTACCAAATATGTACAACTTCTGTCCGCAATTTGGACAGACATAGTAACTCATGTTTTCAACTAGACCTATGACTGCTGTATTTGTCTCCTCAGCCATTATTATAGCTTTTTGGACTATTAGTGCTGTGAGTTCTTGAGGTGTTGATACGATTACTACTCCATTCGGCTTTGCATCTTGCATTATAGTGAGTGGGGCATCTCCAGTTCCGGGTGGTAAATCTATTATGAGGTAATCCAGTTCTCCCCATGCAACCCTACCCAGAAACTCTCTTAAAACTCCAGCGATAAGTGGGCCTCTCCATATAACTGGCATCTCCTTTTTTGGTAATAAGAACTGCATTGACATGACTTTGATTCCATACTTTAAAGATGGAACTGGTTCCATTCCATCAGAACTAAAAGTAACTCCACTCTGATCTAAACCAAACAGATGTGGAATGCTAGGCCCTAAGAAGTCTGCATCTAGAATTCCGACTTTTTTACCCTGTTTTGCATAGTGTACTGCAAGCAACGCCGCTATAGTTGATTTTCCAACGCCACCCTTTCCACTCATTACAGCGATCCTAAACTTTATCTTTTCAAGTCTTTTTTTAATGTCTTCATCTGTTACCCTCTTCTGCATAATTTTCACCCCCAAAGCTTAGCCTTGCCCTCTGAATTTAAATCTTCTCCCTTTTCTTCTTCTTCTCCTAAACCTCCTCCTAAATCTAAATCTTCTAAAGAATCCAAATAGTCCCATTCTAGTTTTTTCTTCTTGTATCATTTTTTCCATATGAAAAACCAAGCTGAAAGAAATATCAATTTTTCGGCTAGCCTAAAACCTGCGAAACATATTTAACTTAATTTAACAAATCTAAAGATCATGGAAACCGAAGTAATAGAAGAGCTTTCAAAGATGCTTCATGGTAGAGGAGTTGTTAGTATAGAAGAAATTGAAAGAAAAGCTATAAGAGCGGCTTTAAGAAGTCTTGGAGAATCTGCACTTAAAGTCGATAAGGAGTTTATTAGTACTATTATTTCAAGCTTTATAGAATGTCCAATATCTTTTAAGAGTTTACACTTCTCAGAAGAAGTTGAATTGAATGGAGTCAAGTTTTATCACATGCATACATACAAGCCTAAAGCTGAAGACTTTGAAGAAGCATTTAGAGAATACGAGATATCGAAGTTATACCTTGAAAGATTAAACGAAATGATAGGTATTACAGATAGGTTCTTTAACGGTTATACCGCAAGTGGATACGTACTTAGAGAATACAAGAGAGATAAGTACAGATACCTTGTTTTTTATTCGACTATAGACGATGTTTGTAACGACATTGAATATCACTTAAAACTCTCAGAATCGATTAATGGGGAGTATGTAGTAGTCGTTACAACTGAAAGCAGTTGTAGACCATTTTATAAATTTTATAAAAACTTTTCAGAGGATGTAAAAAAAGCAAATATGAAGATATGGGTCGCAAATACGTATTCAATGACTATAGATCCATTTATTGGCTATCCAAAGGATTTCACATTACTAAAGGGTTTCAAAAATCCAAAGCTCGCATCTATAATTGGTTCCTACTGGAGGGTAAAAGTTGAAAAAATCGATTGAGGTGATATCATGCTAAAGAGGATAGAAGAGTTAGCTGATCAGATATACGAGAAGTTTAAAAATTACAACGTCAGTAGAAGTGAAATTTTAAAGAGATTAAAGCTTCTAATACTCGAATTTAAAGTTCCCGAAAGTGAGGCGATAAGAACAATAACAAACTACTTGATAAAAGAATACGAAATTCCAAGAGAGGCTGTAATCGAATCTGAACTCATAAAAATAGCAGATATAAATGAAGCTGGAAGATGGGTGAGTTTAAAAGCTAAGGTTGTACAACTCTGGGAGCCAACAAGTCCCAATGTATCTCAAGCTGGATTGATAGGAGATGAAACTGGGATAGTAAAGTTTGTAATATGGGCTAAGGCTGGAAAGCCAGAAGTAGAAGAGGGAAAGTGTTATCTCTTCAAAAACGTAGTTACGGACATATTCGCTGGTAGAAAACAGATAAACGTTACAAGGATGAGCGAAATAGTCGAAATAGATGAAGAAATTGAACTTCCACCAAGAGAAATCGAAGTGATTGGAGCTTTAGTAGCAATTCAACAGAACAGTGGATTAATTCAGAGATGTGTGAAATGCAGAAGGGTACTTAAATCTGGTCTATGCCCAATTCACGGAAAAACCGAATGGGTTGAAGATTTAAGGCTTAAAGGAGTTCTCGACGATGGTGAAAATACATACGAGATAATATTAAATGAAGAAAATATAAAAGCGTTAACTGGAATAGACTTGAATAAAGCTAAAGAGATCGCAGAGAAAAATTTAGATAGAAATGCAGTTCTCGCAGAACTTAAAAAACAATTATTTGGGAAGTATTTAAAAGTTAAAGGCGTAAGAGGAGAGAGATATCTAATAGTGAGAGATGTTGAATTCTTCAAGCCTGATATAGTTGGAGAAATAGACAAACTCCTTGAAGCCGTTGGGTGATAAAATGGATTCTGTAAGGAGAAGAGAAGTAGCAAGGAGGATTTTTTCAAAGGAGTTAAACGATTCGACTTATGTGATCAGAGAAGGAGAAGACAAGAGCCCAGTTTACATTCTTACACCATTGGGACTGAGATGTAACAGAGTTTTCATAATTGGAGCACTACTTGAGAAAGAAGAAGTAAGACCAGATTCTGGAGTCTGGCGTATAAGACTTGCAGATCCAACTGGAGTGTTTATAGGATACGTTGGTAGATTTCAGCCTAATGCCTTGGAAAGCCTATTGGAAATTGAACCACCAGCTCTCGTTTCAGTTGTTAGCAAAGTTAGGATTTTCGAAGGAACTACAAGAACATTTGTATTTTTAAGACCAGAGCAGATAAATCTATCAGATGCGAGTTCAAGAGATTACTGGATTGTAGAGACAGCAAAGGCTACGCTAAAGAGGATAAATTCAATGGAAAAAGATGAGAACGAAGATGTAAAACTCGCTAAAAAGATTTATAACACGAATCTTGAAGAGTATAGAAGAGTTGTTAGAGAAGTTCTAACGAGGATTAAGGAGGAGTACGAGATATTTGAGAAAATTGCTAAAGAGGAGGAAGCAGAGGAGGAAGAAGAATTTGAGTTCGAATTAGAAGAAGAGGAATGGGATTTAAGCGATCTACTTGAGGACTGATTTTAGGTCGTGACATCATATTAATGTTACATCACCACCCTAATTTTACATTATAGATTATTAGATTTTTGCAAATTTAGGTTGACCGAAAATTTTAAGCATCCTCCGATAAGTAATTTTAATTAGGAGGTGATGCTCAATGCCTTGGGGTGATGGGACTGGCCCTTGGGGATTTGGCCCAATGACTGGAAGGGGAGCAGGATTCTGTGCTGGATTTGGAATGCCAGGATTTATGAACAGATTTATATGGCCACCGTTTGGAGGTAGATGGTTCAGTCTAATGTGGGGTTTCAGAAGGTTTGGTTGGAGAAGGTTTAGAAGAGGATGGTGGTGGTGAATATGCCGTGGGGTTGGGGAAGAGGTTGGAGATGGGGATTCTGGGCTACTGGATTGCCAGGATGGCTTAGATGGTACGCATTTGCTCCGTACTACATGCCGTACTACTGGATGCCACCGTTCTGGTTCTATCCACCTTGGTGGTGGTAACTTATTTAAACTTTAAAATCAAAGGTAATACGTATGGCATGGCGAATGCCCGGATGGGGTGGTAGAGGCTGGAGATGGATGTACTGGGCTACTGGAATGCCAGGATGGCTTAGATGGGAAATCTTGGCTCCATATTATCCCCCATATCCACCGCCATATCCACCATATCCAATGAGGCCCGAAGATGAGCTTGAAATGCTTGAAGAGATAAAGAAAGAACTTGAAGAGGAGCTTGAGGAGATAAAAAGAAGGATTGACGAACTTAGAAGAAGGCAATTTTAATTTTTAATTTTTTGATGGTGTTTTTTATGAGAATCGCAGTTCCGACTTATAAAGGAGGTTTAGATGACTTAGTATGTGATCACTTCGGAAGGGCTGAAACATTCACAATATACGACACAGAAACTGGAAAAGTTGAAATAGTTAGGAATAGGAGTGAGCACTTTGGTGGATTTTTAAAGCCTCCAGAAATCTTAAGGGCAAAAAACGTTGATGTCGTCTTATGTAACGGGATGGGTGTCAAAGCTATTGCGATGTTCAAAAGCTATGGAATCAGAGTTTACATGGGTGCTTCTGGGACTGTAAGAGATGCTATAAAACAGTTCATGGAAGGAAGACTTTTTGAAGCCGATGAATCTGCTGGTTGTCCCGGGCATCACCATCACTGGTGGTAGTATGAAAATCGCTGCAACTACTCAAAACGGCGGATTGCACGATGTAATATTGCCGCAATTCGGAAGAGCACCAAGCTTTACAATAATCGAACTCGATAAGGATATAAAGTCTGTTGAAGTCATTCAAAATCCAGCGTGCATGCAACCGAGTGGTGCTGGAATAATGGCTTCTCAGATACTAGTAGATAGAGGAGTCAAAGTTCTGTTAACTGGAAACGTTGGCCCAAAAGCTATGAGCGTTCTTAAATCTGCTGGAATAAAGATTTACAGAGCAGATGGTTTAACTGTTGAAGAAGCAGTTAGGAGATTTATGAACGGGCAGCTTGAAGAGATAACATCACCCGTTGGTGGAATGGGAAGGGGAAGAGGTGGCAGATGGATATAGTTCTGCATTTAGATGGGCATTGTATTGAAACTGCTGCAAAGAGGAAATACGAGGAGTTAGTTAACGAACTCCTAAAAGAAGACAACCCAGAAAAGGAAAAACAGCTTGAACTCTTAGTTGAATTTTTGGAGAAAGCAGATTTTAGAGAACTCAGGAAAAAGGGATTTGATGGTAGTAAGAAGATGAAAGTAGTTGTCAGAAAGGTTGGAGAAGAATTCATTGTTGAGGAGTTATGAGAATTGCAGTTGCCTCCGGTAAAGGAGGGACGGGAAAAACGACTGTTGCTGTAAATCTTGCCTATTTTAACTCTGTTGATCTGTTTGACTTAGATGTTGAAGAGCCAAATGATCACATATTCATCAAAGGAGAAAGATCAGAAAGGAAAGCTTATAGAAAGGTTCCAATGGTTAAAGATAACTGTAACGGTTGTAGAGTTTGCAAAGAGGTTTGTAACTATTCGGCGATATTCGTAATAGATAAAGCCTATGTGTTTCCAGAGTTATGTCATAGCTGTGGTGCTTGCAGTTACTTCTGTCCCGAGAATGCAATAGAAGAAGTAGATAGAGAGATTGGCAAGATTATTACTGTCAACGGAGATATAACTCTTATATACGGTGAGCTTGCAATCGGAGAAGCGTCACCAGTGTTTCTAATAAAGCAGGTCAAAGATTCAATGGGAAAAACTGCAATAATTGACTGCCCTCCCGGAAATTCATGCCCCATGGTTGAAAGCGTTGTAGATTCAGATTACGTTTTGTTAGTAGCTGAGCCAACACCTTTTAGCTTACATGACTTAAAGTTAGCGGTTCAAGTCGTTTCTGAATTGAAAAAAGATTTTGGAGTAGTGATAAACAAGTATGGCTTACCGTTTAATGGAGTTGAAAAGTACTGCAAGGAAAACGGTATAGAAATAATAGGGAAAATACCGTTCAAAGCTGAAATAGCAAAGGCTTACTCAAGAGGGGAACTTCTATACGATTTAAAGGGTTTGTTCAAAGAGATCTATGAGGTGATAGCCTGAAGCAGGTAGCTATTATAAGTGGGAAGGGTGGAACTGGAAAAACTACTTTTGTAGCGACGGTTTACAGTAACGAAGGAGGAATTCTAGCTGATTGCGACGTGGATGCACCAAACTTACATATACTTCTACAGCCTGAGATTTTAAAAAGAGAAGAGGTTTACATAAGTAGGAAAGCGTATATAGTTAGAGATAAGTGCTCCTTATGCGGTTTGTGTTACGACTTGTGCAGATTCAATGCTATAAAGATCAATGATGGTTACGAAATTGATGAAACACGTTGTGAAGGTTGTGGATTCTGCTTTAACGCTTGTCCAGAAAAGGCTATAGAGATGAGAGAGGTTAAAACTGGGGATTTGTTCATCTCTAAAACAGAATTCGGCTACTTTGTTCATGCACTGTTAAAGCCGGGAGAGGAGAACAGTGGAAGACTCGTAGCAGAAGTAAAAAACAGAGCAAAGGATTTAGCCGAGGAAAATAAAGCTAAACTTATTTTAATTGATGCTCCAGCTGGAATAGGTTGTCCAGTTATAGCTTCTCTATCTGGAGTTGACTTCGCAATAGTGGTTACTGAACCAACTCTATCTGGATTGAGAGATATGGTAAGGGTTGTTGAACTTGCCAAGCACTTCAGAGTTAAGCCCCTCGTAGTTATAAACAAGTTCGACTTAAACGAGGAGATTTCTGCAAAAATCGAGGATTACTGCAAGAAAAATGACATAGAATTTTTGGGTAAAATCCCGTTTGATGAAAAACTGATTGAACAGTTCTCTGCTTTAAAATTTCCATTTGATTGTTTAGCTTCTGAAAAGATACTTGAGTGCTGGGATAAGGCAAAGAGTTGTATTTTCTGATTGAACATGGGATTCATCGAAGAACTCAGAAGCATTTTAGATAACGCCGTGAAATCAGTTGAAATAACACATGCGTTAACTTCTGGCGGATTGGATTCATCTATTGCAAGTGCACTTGCAAGAAAGTACAACGATTTTAAAGGAGTAGTCGTAAGCTTGGAGGGAAAATCTCCAGATATTAAATATGCAAAAATTTTAGCAGATAAAATCGGAATAAAACTCGATTTGGTAGATGTAAGCTTAGAAGAGGCGATAGATTACGTTGAAAAAACTGTTAAGATATTAGCTACTTTTGATCCAATGGAAGTCGTAAACTCTACTGTAATACTGATAGCATTTGAACATATAAAAAGTGATAACGGTATCCGCGTTTTGACTGGTGATGGAGGCGATGAGCTTTTCGCTGGGTACAGTTACATGCATAAAATGGACTTTAAAGAACTTGAAGAGTACATAGCGAAATTGCCAAGTTTTTGGTCTTTTTCATCTTTTAAAATAGGTGAAAGCCTAGATTTAAAAGTCTTCAGTCCGTATTTAGTTGATTACGTCGTCGAATACGCTTTAAAGATTCCCCCAGAGTTAAAGATCGTAAAGTTTAGAGATAAGAAAATTGGGAAGTATATACTCAGAATTGCCTTCGAAGATTTAATACCAAAAGAAATCGCTTGGAGGGAGAAGCATCCGATAGAAGTTGGTAGTGGATTTAACAGATTGTACAAGGTATTAGAAGATTTGAGTGAAGGTTTAGAATTTGAAGAAGTAAGATTTTGGCATAGATCCCAACCGTATCTGTACGATATATTTAGAAGGTATCATAGAATAAAACGAAACGGTGAAAAATCTTGTCCTTTCTGTGGTTCTAAAGTACTTGGAAAACACTGTAAAACATGTGGAGCGATGGTTGATCAGATATGAAGAAATACGTTCAATTCGTAATTCTAATGGGAATCGTGAGTTTATTGGCAGATGTAGTTTACGAAGGAGCGAGAAGTGTCATAGGCCCATTCTTAGCAACTCTTTACGTAAGTGCTACTTTGGTTGGATTTATCTCTGGCTTTAGTGAATTCATTGGTTATGCTTCAAGAATTCTATTTGGATTTACCGCCGATAAAACGAAAAAATACTGGTTTCACACTTTTGTCGGTTATGGATTGATTTTTTCAATACCACTCTTAGCATTTACAAAAAGATGGGAGATTGTTGCAATACTCTTAATTCTTGAAAGACTTGGAAAGGCTATAAGAACTCCCGCAAGAGATACGATTTTGTCATCGGCTGTAAGGTATATGGGCAGAGGAGTTGGATTTGGTTTACATGAAGCCCTCGATCAAATAGGTGCAGTCGCTGGGCCAATATTTATCGCATTCGCATTAAGCATTGGAAAAAGCTATAGTTACAGTTTCTTACTACTATTAATTCCAGCAGTTTCATCGATCTTGTTTTTAAGTATTGCAAAAATCAATTTTCCATCGCAATACTTAGAGAGGGAAAGAGTTGAATCAAAAATCGGTAAGACTTTTTGGCTTTACACATCTTTCATATTCTTTACAACGATTGGCTTCGTAAACTTTCAGATAATATCCTATCATCTAAAAGTTCAAGCGATTATTAGTGATGAGATCATACCAATACTATACGCATTTGCTATGGGATTAGATGCCGTCTTCGCATTGATTTTGGGAAAAGTTTACGATAAAATCGGACTCAAAACACTGTTTTTAATGCCAGTTCTTACAACGTTTATTCCTCTAGCATTCTTACCTAACTTTTTAGCGATTTTGTTGGCTATAGCAGCTCTTGGTATCGTGATATCTATGCATGAGGCTATTGCTAGGGCTGCAGTAGCGGATTTAGTTGGAATAAATAAGAGAGCTACAGCATATGGAATACTATACACCTTTTATGGATTTGCGTTTTTCATAGGTAGCTTAACAGTAGGATATCTCTACGAGCTTTCGATTTCAGCGATTTTCTTATTTGTTATAGTTTTTGAAGTCTTGGCGATTATTACACTGTATATCACAACTAATTCGGCAAAATCTAAGCATTTGTTTTGATTTTCCAATTGCATATATCGTTTGCGCAAATGACTCCTGAAATCACAACAGCTTCAATTCCACCGCCCGGAAAAGTGGATGCACCTACCAAATATAAGCCTTTTATTGGTGTTTTGAAGTAGGGTCTTTTGGTATCAATTGACTGATCAAAAGCATAAATTGCACCTTCTGGCATCGATGTGTATCTTTCAAAAGTTTTTGGTGTTGCCGCATCTTGAACAATTATACGCTTGCTTAAATCAGGAATGATCTTTTCAGCCTTTTTAATTAACTTCTCTGCATACTCTTTCTTCTTCCGCAAGTATTCTTCTGTTCCCCTCTCTGGAAAATCGTGATAATTTGCTGAAGTAAGTATCGTAACGCTCGCCTTACCAGTTGGTGCTAAGCTTGAGTTGGCATTCGAATTTATCACAACGTAATATCCATCGTCCAAATCCACGATGATCGTCGGATATTTGGTTAGATCTGCATCAACTCCTAAGAACACGGCAAAGCAGGAAGGGGACATCTTCAATCTTTTTATGTATTCGACGAATCTATCATCCAAGTGCTCTTCTCCAACGAGCTCTAAGAAAGTCGTTTTTGCATTTGCATTTGCTACAACAATTGGAGCTATGAAAACTTTGTTTCCAACCTTTACACCTATAACTTTTCCATTCTCAACCAGTATTCTGTTTACTCTATGCCTTACCAAGACTTTACCACCGTGACTTTCGATAAACTCCTTTAAGACGTTTGCAAAGTTTTGTGCTCCACCTTTTGGAAAGTAACCTCCGTGAATGTAGTATGAAACCATTGCAGTAAGTGCACTGCTTGCAGGGATTTTATCCGGCTTTGCTCCTATGTAACCTAACAAAGCGCAGAGCAAGTACTTTAAATCCTCATTTTTGAAGTGTTCATCGAGCTTTTGCTTGAACGTCTTGTTCATCCAGTCGTAGAAGTGTGGATGCTCCTTGGGATAATTTAAGAGCTTTTTAGCTCCAAAAACCTTAACGATTAACTCTGCTGGCAATGGAACACCGTAAATTTCAGCATCTTTATAGCACTCTTCGTAAGCTCTTTTAGCTTCATCAAAAAAAGCATAGATATTCATCTTTTCCTCTGGAAAAATCTCTGAAAGCTTCGTCATGAATTCATCCAGATTTTGAGCTTCAATTTTTTTGCCTTTAAATACGTATCTTATCGTATTTCTAACAAACAATTCTTCTTTCTTAAGTCCAAGCTCCTTAAGAAGGTAAGCAACAGGTCCTTTTTCCCATAAGCCGCTTACGTCTGATACGCCAGCATTAAAGACAAAATTGTCTCTTTTGAATGAAGAGCAATAGCCACCAATCTGACAATGTTGCTCTAAGACTAAAACTTTGTAGCCTCTCTTCGAAAGTAAAGCCCCACAAGTTAATCCGCCAATACCAGAGCCAACAATGATTACGTCATATTCGTTTTCTCTTTTTGGTCTTCCGGTGTCTACTTTTATTATCCAATCGTATTTTCTAAATTCTTTCAAAGCAAAATAAGTAACAGCCTTTGAGGGAAAGATTATCGAAAATATTACGCCTATGGCAATCAGTGTGTTCGAGAATATTATAGATAGAGGTTTAGTTATAAGCAGAAATATAATTGCGTTTGACAAGAAAATGACAGCCCAAACTGATGTAATTAAGTTGTTTATGATCAAAAATTGTCTATCCTTCCAATAGATTTCTGGGTAATCCATCTTTGAAACTTGAAGTGTAAAGGGATGCTTTATGATGATGGAAGAAATTGCCATTAGAAACAGAGTAAGGTAACCGAGAAAACCACTCATCTCGATGAATATGTGAAAGTTGAAGATGTATACTCCAATAATAGCTATGCTGAAATAGATAAAAGATGCAACGTCCATGAGATTGTAATCTCTTTTGCGGATTTGTGAGATTATGAGAGTTAAAGAGATTGCAAATGGAATAGCCACTCCTAGCTTATATTCCATACTACATAGCACCCAGTAGATAATCCAAGGAATGAAGGAAACAAATATATAAAGCATACCAGATATTTTTCTATTATCCATACTTTATCCCACATTACGTATTCTTTAAAATTTTGTAACATCTTCATACTAAGTTAGCAAAGATGTTTTTATGTAAATGAGTAATGATGTGGGAACATCTAGATTGAATTTCTGACTTGTAATTTTTTCGAATAGAATTTCAGTTTTAATTTGTTTGTTTTTCCCTTATAAGTATAGTAATGGTACCAACTCTTGTTGGATTTTTCTGGAATTATCTCAAAGCTAACATATTCATTAGAAGTAACCGGCTGAATATTACTTCGTTTAGAAATATACATGATAATTCTCTGGATTTTGATAAATGTAAATCCGCAAAATAATTTATTTTTATCTTAAATCCTCTATAGATATAATTTTTCCAACACCAGCATTTATAAAATTCTCCTTATATACCTCTTTAAACAATCTTCTTGCTATATCACCCGAGCAATGACAAGGAGCAACGTATTTGACACCTAGTTTTTTAAATTCTAACACTATTTCCCCTATTTCTTTTTCACTTTTACCAATTAAGTGAAATCCACCCACTACTAGTAGAATATCTTTTTTTAGCAAATCCTTCGCTCTTTTTACAATTTTCACAATGCCAGGATGAGCACATCCAGTTATAATTATCAGTCCTTTCTCGGTTTGAATTATCAGGGATTGTTCTTTTACCCAAACTCCCATTATCACCCGTTGAATAACCCCTATTGCAGATCTCTACAGGTT
>CAZFII010000014.1:0-14681 GCA_964518925.1 uncultured archaeon | reverse complement strand
CACTTTCGGAACTACTGTAAAGAGCGAGGCTTTCTTAGCGACGTTTTGTAAATAAAAGCCAAGGAACTTATACTTTTCTAAACTCTTAGCTCAATGTCTCTGTAAATCTCCTCCCAGTATCTTATGTTGTTTATACATCCCGGATCTGGCTTTAAGTAATCTCCAAAGTAGTTGTATGCTCTTGCTCTACAGCCTCCACAGTAGTATCTGTATTTGCACGTTCCGCAACCCTCAATTATATCCTTATTCCTTAGTTCTTCGAAAACTCTATTGTTTCTCCAAAGCTCTTCTAAATCGTCGTACCTAACGTTTCCCACTTTAAGTGGGAAGAAAACACAAGGTTGTATATCACCATTAGCCTTAATTGCAAAGTAAAATCTGCCAGCTCCACAACCTCCTATGAACTCAGCAAGTTTTCTTAGCCTTTCACCAGCGTTAACGTTGTAGAAATGCGTAGGAATCATTTCTGCATCACACTGTAAAGCAACTCTTGCAAACTGTGGTGCAGTTGAAAGAAGGCTTATGTTTGACGTTTTATTTCTTTGATATAACATTCTTAGTAGTTCTTCTCTCTGTTCTGGAGTTATATCAGCTTCAACTATCTCTCTTCCTCTTCCAACTGGTATAAAGTTGTAGTGCATGAACCAGTTGACTCCCAATTTTTCACAGAGCTCTATAACCGCTGGAACGTCGTGGTAGTTGTACTTCGTTACAGTCATAGATACGTTGACAAAGAACCCCTCTTTAACACAGTTCTTAATTCCCTCAACGGTTTTATCAAATGCTCCTTTTATTCCTCTGAAACTGTCATGTGTTTCTCTCATTCCGTCTAAGCTTATCTGGACGTATTTTATTCCATTTTCCTTCATTTTTTTAGCCATTTCTTCATTTATAAGTGTACCATTAGTCGCAACTGCAACGTAAAATCCCTTTTCATCGGCGTATTTTGTTATTTCAAAGAAGTCTTTTCTTACAAGTGGTTCTCCACCGGAAAATGCTATTATAGTAACTCCAAGTCTATCCAATTTGTCTACGATGTCTAAAGCTTCATCGGTAGTTAATTCATCTTCTAAAGGTTTTCCCGCTGTAGCATAGCAGTGTTTGCATCTCAGATTACATGCGTACGTTATATCCCAAACAACCTGAAAAGGTGCTCCTGGAACAAATGGTTTTCTCAAGCCGAATAAAGCCAAACCCTTTATAACACTTGCCAAACCCTTACGCCAGTAGGAGTCTTTAAACTTTTCCTTTAATTCGTCAACAGTTACATTAAAAGCTTCAGCACCTTTTTCAAGAATTGGTCTAATAGTCCTTTCAGCTAATCTACACTTCCAACACGCATCATCTCTAACGCCGACAAATAGCTCTAATGCCACTTCAAGTCTGTTTTTACCACATTTATCACAAAAGGTCGTTAAACCTTGAAGTGATTTTTTAGTTATAGGATTGTTTACGAGATGCATGAATATCGAGAGTTTATCTATCATAGCATAAAATGCATGTGAAAGTATTTACGGTTTTCGTTAATCGAATCCGTATTCTCCTTTAAGCAAAACAAACCTAACTGCACCCCAGTTTTCTTTATGTATTTTTCCCTTTTCATCTTTTTTAACTACATAGAGCCATTGAGAATACCTACCAATTGGTATTACCATAATACCTCCCGGTTTTAACTGCTCAATTAGGGGTTTGGGAATGTCTGGCGCTGAAGCCGTGACGTAGATTTTATCGTATGGAGCTTCTGGTTCGTAACCCTTACTACCATCTCCAACAATTACTATTACGTTGTCGTAACCTAAAGCTTTCAAATTCCTCTTAGCCATTTCTGCAAGCTCTGGAATTTTCTCTATTGTTATAACTTTGCCCTTTTTTCCAACTATTTCCGCAACTACCGCTGCATGATATCCACAACCAGTTCCGATTTCTAATACTTTTTCTCCCTCCTTAAGCTTTAACAACTCGCACATTATTGCAACCATGTGTGGTGCACTTATCGTTTGTCCGTATCCTATTGGTAACGGAGTATCAACGTACGCTTCATCTCTGTATTGAGGAAGTACGAATAAATGCCTAGGAACTTTCCTTATTGCCTCGTATACACTATCGCTTAAATTCAATTCGTACTTCAACTTCTTTGCAAGCATTTCCCTTTGTCTCTCATACATAACTCCTCAGCTCTTATTACATCTTCTAAAGTGTTGATGTTTATAATATCGAAATCATCGATTTTATATATCTCTTCTTCTTGCTCTTCATATATAAAAAATGCGTCTATTACGTTTATTCCAACTGCACCTCTGCTGTTAACCACTTTTAAAGCGGGCTTGTCAGATTTGAAATAGTAACTGACAACATCGTCCACGACGTTTTTCCTTATGTAAACTAAATCGCTCGAAACAATCAGTGTTGGTAAAGTTATAGAGAGTTCGACAATTGCCTCTCTGTAGTCTTCGATAAAGCCTCTTCCACTAGCTCTAAAAACTTCAATCCCTAAATCTCTTAAGAATTTTTCAGTTTCTGGTGTATACGGAGATGTTACAGCTATTATCTCGTAGTTTTTCAGTTCATCCAAAGCATATTCAATTAACCTCTTACCGCAAACCTTAAACAACGGTTTTTCTCCAATTCCAAGTCTTTTTCCTTTACCACCGCACATAAGCAAAGCTAACACGAATAAATCCGTTAACGATTTATATTTAACTATCTACCAAAATCATGGAACTCCTTACAGATCCAGATACATTTCTATCAAAACACAGAACGTTTAAAGAGAGTATAGTAATTGTATTAATAGCGGGTGTGATTTTGTCCACTATATCGTATACTACTGCCGATGCATACGTAAAAGTCATAAAAGACGTTTTAGTTACAAGGGGATTGGCAGCAAATCAAGTAGAAGTTATAACATCGCTTATGTATTACACTACTATAATAACTCCAATTCCCGTGACGTTTATTTCGTGGTTTGTAATTGCTGGACTTTTGTATTTAGTTTCTATTCCCTTTGGAGGGAAAGGAGAGTTCAAAGAGTTATTAAAGCTTACCGCTTTCAGTTTTACTCCTACGATAATACTATCTCCAATAAATTTTTACATTGCCAATGAAATCTCAAAAGGAGTTTTAATATACGGATTTGAATTCCTAAAAACTTGGAATGAAGTAAGAATTGCTTCGATAATCCTAAACATAGCTATAACAATCTGGCAGTATATCTACTGGACATTTGCTGTAAAGAATGCAAGGAGTTTAAGCTTAAGAAGTTCGGCTATCGTATCTTTAATTCCACTTGCAATACTAATCGCTATTTCACTGGTAGGGTCTCTCTCACGGATTTATTAAAAGCAATTTCTCCAATCGATTTCATGTATCTGCATGCACTTAACAACGAGTGCAAAGCGATCTTGTTTTGCTCGTTCTCATTTTTCATTTCTTTGAGAATTTTTTCTTCTATGTTTTCAAGTAACTCTATTGAATCCTCTGATAATTCCATATCTGAAGTTATATACGCTTTAGATACGTTTTCAAATGCCTTTCTTAAGTCTAATATTATATTCTCAAACTTTGAATAAGAACTAGATACTTGCTCGGAAAACTCGTTCAAAGAGTCGGCAATCTCTTCGAGAAGTTTTGCAACAGTTCTAACTCCTAATATCAACTTCAACTCATCCCACTTGTTTGGCGTGGAGAGTTCTTTTACAAGTCTGTGCTCTTGTCTTATAGCAAGTAGATACAGTCTGTCAGAATCGTTCTCTAAATTCGATAACTCCTTAAGACCTTCTAAATCTCCAAGTTTTAGGCATTCGTGTATAGTGCTCAGCATACTACTTATTATTTGGGTCATTCTTTTTATAACGCCGTAAAAGTCGAAATCTGTCGTTGCTAAACACTTCAGAACTATTCTGCCTTCACTTGCATCTATTATTTCCATTCCAATTAACTGTTTAACTATCTCACTTATCTTGCTGATAACCCTTGCATTTACGTTTTTATCCTCTATGACTATTTCATCGATTCCCTGAATGTAAAGTGCAAATATGTATCTCCTTATGAACTTTTCATCCAGTCTTGGAATTTTGTCAACCTTTACCCTTGTAACTTTCAAATCCTCTATAAACTTTTTAGGATATACTGTAATAGAGTTTTCACTGATTTGGAGTAGGATTTCGTCACCTTGTTTTAACTCATTTGATCTAATCCAGTCTTTTGGTAAGCTTATCATATAGCTTGAACCACCGATTAACTGAAGTTTTCTGACCTCCATTAGATACAAACTCATACTAAGTTATTAATATTTTTTTCTTTTTTAAAGTAGTTGTAGAGAGAGAAAGATTTAAATCTCGTCTAAAACTATCCACATCAAGTGATTGCTAAAAAACTATTTGTGTGAGAAATTATGTTGGAGAAATTAGAGGAAAGAAAAGAGCAATTAGAAAGAGAACTCGAAGAGCTTATAAGGAGAAGAGACGAATTGAATGAAGCTGCGAGGAAGTATGCAAGTAAAAGAGATGAATTAAATAGAGAAGTAAAGGAGCTAATAGCAAAGGCTAGAGAGATAAGAGCAAAAAGAGATGAGCTAAATTCAAAGGCTAAAGAGATCAAAGCAAAGAGGAATGAAATATTTAAAGAAATAGATAGGCTATACAAAGAAGTAGATAAACTCAGAAGGAGTATAGATAGAAGGGGAAGACCCCTTGGAGAGATAGAAAGAGAAATAAGAAGACTCGAATTCAGACAACAGACATCCGTTCTAACGATTGAAAAGGAGAGATTAATAGTTGAGAGGATTTCAAGACTTAGAAAGGAACTTGAAGAAAGAAAAGCTCAATTAGAAAAGCACGAAGAGTTTAAGAAGCTGATAGCCAAGATAAGGGAGTTAAAGGAAAAGGCTAAAGAGCTTTACAACGAGATGAAGAGTTACGTCGACGAAGCGGACAAGTATCATGAGCAACTGATAAAACTCTATAACGAGATAAACGAGAAGAAGAAACTCGCTGACGAGATGCACGAGAAGTTCGTCTCAAGTAGAAAAGAAGCAGATAAGTGTCATGAAGAAGCGATAAAGAGGAGGAGGGACGTAAGAGACTTAGAAAAGGTTATAAAAGCTCTCAAGGCTAAACAGCATAAGATAAGAGAGCTTAAGGAAAGAGAAGAGCTTATAAGAAAGGCAAAGGAGATATACGAATTATTCAAGAAAGGAGAAAAGATCGATACAGACGACTTACTTATACTTCAGAGGGCTGGGCTAATTTAAATCCAGCTTCTAATGCTTTTAAATTTAGATCCAGCATATCTCCACTCATAATATCTTTTAACACTGATTCCACATGTTCATAGTTGAATGGAAGTTTTAGAAGTTTTAAGAGAATTCCCACTACGACAACATTTGTGACTCTTATATTTCCAATCTCTTCAGCTATTTCTGATGCTTTTACAACGTATACCCTTTTAGTTATCCTCTTTAAACTCTCTATTATTTCCTCTAAGCTTGGATATCTTGACACTCCTACTGAAACTGTAGGAGGTATTATGGGTTTATCGTTCAGAATTACTATGCTGTTTTCGTTGAGGTACTTCGAATACCTTAGTGATTCCGATGGTTCCAAAGCTATCATTACGTCCGCAGAACCAATCGGTACAGTTGGAGATTTTACATCTCCGATTCTCACATGAGCTTCAACGCTACCACCTCTCTGAGCCATTCCATGAGTCTCAGCAGTCATAACATTCAATCCAGCTTTCATAGCAGATCTTGCGATGATATACGCAGTGGTTAATGCACCTTGTCCACCTACACCTACTATCACTATATTCAGCTTCATGCCTCAATCCCCACAGCAGATAAAAACCTCTTTTTAATTGCTTCAGTTATAAGCTTGGCTAAAGTCTCCTTATCGCTTACGTCTCCAAATATTCCGAGTGGTATTTGAGCTCCAGCAGCATGTGCATGTCCACCAGCACTTCCTACATCACCAAAAGCTCTCTTTAGAACTTCTCCTATGTTTATTCGAATGTCTTTGTTTCTCGCAGATATGTACACCTTGTCTTTTATAATTCCGAATACTAAAACAGTGGAAATACCTTCCAGTTTTAGCAAGAAATCTGCTGCTTGAGGTAATGCATCTCTATCATTTATAAATCCAGCAAAGGATATTAAAAAGCTTGAATAGACTTGTCTGTTCTTTATAGCGGTTCCAAGGACATCTAAAGTTTCAGTAGACATCGCTGGCCCTTCAATCTTTTCGATTATTTCATGATCTACAAATGGGTAAAGAAATGCTGCTGCTAAGAAGTCGGAAGTTCTCGTATTCTTTTTGAAGTCATCGGTTTCACTCTTAATACCATAAAACAAAGCGGTTGCAAGTATTTTGCTTGGGACGATTTTTAGTTCTTTTAAGTATTCCGTCAGTATCGTTGCGGTTGACCCCACATCGTTTCTTATATCTACGTACTCTGCCCTAATATTTTCAGCTGGATGATGGTCTATGACGATGGATATTTCCAAATCCAATGGAATCGAGTTGTTTACACCGGGTGCAGATGAGTCAACAAGTGCAAATTTCTCATATTCGTTTAAATCTACATCGTCAGCTCTGATGAGTGGTATTTCAAGTATGTTTACCATCGCTCTATTCTTCTGATGTAAAATCTCCCCGTAATACAGTATATCTGAACTTACTCCAAAATGCTTCGCAATCTCCTTTAGTGCATATGCGGAAGATATCGAATCTGGATCTGGATTGTCATGTGTGAATATTCCAAGCTTGCCATTGATACCTTCTAGTATTTTCTTTAACTTGTTCAACTTTCTGAAGTTCTCAGCTCTCTTCAATGCTTCGAGAACAGAACTTTTTATAGCTTCGGACTGGAGTATTACTATGTCTGCTCCAGTTTCTTCCATTTCTTCCTTAGCTTTTTGGTTACTTGCTCTCGAAATTATTAAAACCTCTCGATTTAGTTCTCTTATAGTTTTGATTATCTCCGCATTCAAATCGTCTTTTGAAGTGAGTATCAGTATTGCAGAAATTTTATGATAATTTAAGCTTTTATAAAAGTTCCTATCCTTTAGATCAGCGAGAACTGCATCGTATCCTTCATCTTGCAACAGTTCTACTTTCTCATTAGACGAATCAACTGCTAACACTTTTTTACCGATTTTAGCAAGCTCTCTAACAACTCCAATTCCAGCACTTTCACAACCGATAACTACGTACTCGTGATCCATGTTTTCTATCATTCCAATTTTAGACGATTAAAAAGCTATTAAAGTTTTTCTTTAAACACAATATATATGGAGGAACTCAGGAAATTGATAAGAGATAAGTACTACCATATAGATTCCAAGAGTGATCCACTTTTCTTGCTTGCAGTGTTGTTTGAGGAAGTAGGTGAACTCGCTGAAGCTGTTAGAAAAAGGGAGATCAAAAACATTGAAGAAGAACTTGCAGATGTTCTGTTCATGGTTATAAGTATCGCAAACTACTTCAATGTAGATCCGGAGAAGATACTGATTGAGAAGTATATAAAAGGTGATCCAAGTAGTAGATGGGATCTACCACGTTAAATATAATAAGCTTGAAACCTAAATTTAGTTAATGAAGAGAACTAAGGTTTCCGCACATCTTGCAGATACTCCCGTTGAAGGAGGTAGTGTAGTAGTTGAGGGTTTGTTAAACTACTACGATGAAAAAGAAAAGAGGTGGAAACCTTTAAGGGGTAAATTAGATTTTTATTTAGATGGAAAAAGGATTGGTGAAACCGTATCAGATGAACTTGGAAGATTTAAGTTTTCCTTTCCTTCTCCCCCTATTGGAAAACATAGAGTTGAAATAAGATTTGGCGGTAGACAAGACTTAGAGGCAAGTTATAAGTTCATAGAATTCAAAGTTTTAAGAGAAGAGGAAAAGAAAAAGTTGATGAGAATTGTAAAAAATGTCTTTTTGATAGTTGTTGCTATATGCGTTATCTCGTTGATAGTCGTATACCTCGTTAAGTTCATACGATCCTAAGCCTTGAAAACCTTATAGGAGGTGTCACGGTGTTTTCAACTTGCTTTGGCTTTCCACATCTTCCCTCAATTCTCTTTAGAATTTCAAATACGTTTCCGTAAATCATAGTACCTTTAACAGCCTTACCTTTGAATTCGGCGTTCATACACTCCAAGCTAAAGTCACCACTTACGGGATTTGACGTATGTGCCCCTATGAGGGAGTAAATTACTAAAGCGTTATCGTAATCTGCTTTTTCATCGACTTTAACTACAACGTTGCTTGGCGATGGAACTGGAGGTGTTGAATAATCTTCTCTAAATCCGTTAGACGTAGCTTCAATATTCATAATTCTGGAATACCTCCAATCCGTGTAATACGATTTTACAATACCATCATCAACTAATACGGTTTTCTTAGCTGAAATTCCCTCATCATCGAAAGAATGACTGAACAATCCACCATTTAAGCTTGAATCGTCTATAAGAGATATTTTTCCTATGTAATCGCCAATTTTTATTCTGCTTCTACCCTTGTAAACGTTTTCCGCCGAAAAAGATGGATAAAGTGCGTAGTAAAATATCTGATGAATTGCAAACGGTTCTAAAACAACATCGTAGTATCCACTTTCAATCTTCTCAGCTTTTGAAGACTCTATTGCAAGTTCCTCAGCTTTTTTTGCAGTATTTTCTATATCCAACTCAATTGTTCTGCTTTCATCGATTTCGTATGAGCTACCAGAATCGTACACGATTTCAACTACAAGCGATGAATAAGTAGACTTCTCAATGCAATCCAATCCGAACGTATTTGTAATCCTCACTTCGGACATCTCGTGTTCAATTGTAGCGGATGCTATGTTCGCTTTTTCAACAGAGCTAAAGAGTGCTTCCACTTCAGATTTTAAGTAGTCTACATTTAAGTCTTCAAATCTGTTGTCGTATATTCCTTCAACACTCTTAGGCTTATCTACTGGGAAGCAATCTAATTCTTCTTCCGACACTTTTGCAAGCTTTAAAGCCATTTCCTTTGCAGTTTCTAAGTCTGAAGACGATGCAAACCCTACTTTTCCGTTTACTATTGCTCTAACTGCATACGCTTTTTCAACGTAAGACTTCACAGTTTTAAGCTTTCCAGCTTCGACATCAGCTGATAGACACTTAGTTTTTATCTCATAGACTTCGAATTCCATTTCAAGCACCTCCAACTACTGCCTTACATAAAACGTTTGGAGCGCCATCTGCAACTGGAACGTATTGATATGCTTTACCACAAAAACCGGGATCGAAGGAAAGATCTCTACTAATTTTAACGTTCTTTAAAATCTCTAACGTATTTCCCGATAGAGATACATCTCTTACCATTTCAGAAATCTCACCGTTTTTGATTAGATAACCGTACTGAGCGTTAAAATGGAAGTAACCGGTTGCTGGATTCGTTTCACCACCTCTCGATCCAATTAGGTATACCCCGTTTTTGCACTCTTCAAGCAGTTCTTCAAATGTGTAATCTCCGGGTTTTAAGTACGTATTACTCATTCTAACAATTGGTATATCAACTCCTTCCGCTCTCGCATTTCCCGGAATTCCGTTTAACTTCTTTGCAGTTTCCCTGTTATGTAGATAACTCTTTAGAACTCCATCTTCAACAATGATAGTCTCATGGGCTTTTACACCTTCATCATCAAAGGGATAAAATCCAAACTCTTCGATTAAAGGGTTATCACATATCGTTACATCTTCAGATGCAACGACTTCACCAATTCTTCCAGATAGAACACTAGCACCTTGCAAGATATGGTCTGCTTCAACTGCATGCCCAAAAGCCTCATGTATAAAAACTCCAGCAAGAGTGCTATCCATTACAACGTTCATCTCTCCAGATGGTGGAGTAGATGCATTTACAAGCTTTGACAATACTTCTTTAACTTTTTCAGCTAATTCAAATGATTCTTTCAACTTTTCGAAACCTCCAACTTTGTAAAGCCTTTTTGAATAGAACTGTAATGTTTTACCTTTTGCAACAGCTAATACGGCTATACCAACTCTTATAACTTCGTATTCGACTTCGCTACCGCATGAGTCTACATATCGGAATCTCCTCAGGTTTTCGAAGTAGTTAACCTTAGTGTTTAAAAAGCCCTTTAGTACTTTTTCAACGTCTTTTAGAAATTGAATCTTTTGATCTATGGGTATATCAAACGGGTTCTCTTTTACCTTCATCTTATATTTTCCCGAATTTGATACTTCCAACACTTCTGCATCGCCTTTGAATACTGCGTTCTCTTCAGCAAGTTTTAGTCCTTCAGAATCGCTTACATCCCCCTCGAAAAATCCCCAAAATCCGTTTTTCAAGACCCTAAATCCCTTAGATCTTGATTTATCGAATTTTAATTTTTCAACTTTTCCATTTTCTATTTGGATTGACAACGATTCAGTTTCAATCGTCCTTATATCGTAGAACTCCATAATTCGTGTTTGACCTTTAGATATAAGAAGGCTTCAACAACTTATTTATGATTAGGCTAATATTAACTAAGAGGTGATCTGTTGAAAGAACTGATAATAATAGGAACTGCCCATGTATCAAAGGAGAGTGCTGAAGAGGTTAAAAGGGTTATAGAGGAAAAAAGGCCAGACGCTGTAGCGGTTGAGTTATGCCCCAGAAGGTATAGAGCCTTGATAGAGGGATATAGGGAAGAAATTCCATTAACCGATTTGATAAAAAAAGGAGAAACTTTTCTTCTACTATTTCAGATTGTTTTATCTCATTTTCAAAGAAAAATAGCTAAGGAGTACGGTGTTAGGGTTGGAGAAGAGATGATTGCCGCAATAGAAAAGGCAAGGGAAATAGGAGCAGATGTATTGCTAATCGATAGAGATATAGCCATTACTTTTAAGAGGTTCTGGCAATCCCTAAGCTTCATCGAAAAGTTAAAACTGCTATATCACTTACTGAAAGATCTGTTTTCAAAGGAGGAAATAGATGTCAAAGAGATTTTAAGAGAGGACATTTTGGATAGAATCGTTAGAGAGTTTAGAAGTATTGCTCCAAATGCTGCTAAGGTTCTAATCGATGAAAGGGACAAGTACATGGCTATGAAACTCATAGAAGCTATGCAGAGATACGACAAGATCGTTGCAGTAGTAGGAGCGGGACACAAAAGGGGGATTGAAAGGTTTTTAAAGGAATTATCGAATGTCGATTTAAAAAGCCTTGAAGAGGTAAAAAGCGGGATAAGTATTTTCAGAATCTTGAGTATTATCATATCTGTTGTTATTCTATCTGCATTCGTGATTACTGCAGTTTTAAACTTTCAAGCATTTATTGAAGCATTTATATTTTGGTTTTTAATAAACGGTATTCTTGCAGCTATTGGAGCAGCGATTGCGAGAGCACACCCGATATCTATAACATTATCCTTTTTGTCAGCATGGCTTACATCTCTAAACCCAATGATTGCTGCTGGTTGGATTGCTGCATTATCAGAGGTTTGGATAAGAAAGCCAACGATATCAGATTTAGCAAAACTTGTAGAAGCGGAAAGCTTTAGGGAATTGTTCAACAACAAGATATTTAGAATTCTCTTAGTAGCGGCTTTAACCAATATAGGTAGCATGATTGGAACGATTTACGGAGGATACTACATATTAAGTCATTTCGGTATCGACATAGCAAAAGAGATATCTAATAGATTCAAATTCTTTTAATGATAAGAATTCAACCCATAGGAAAAGTTGACAGAGATGTGTTAGAATTCTTAAAAAGTAGATTATCAAACGTTTTCGGAAGTGTGGAGGTTTTATCAAGCATGGATATCCCAAACGAATGTTACAATACCGTTAGAAATCAGTACAACTCAACTTGCATTTTGAAAAGGCTCGAACCGATAAGGGTTACCCTTGGTGTGACTGAAGTCGATCTGTACGCTGAGTTTCTAAACTTCGTTTTTGGTGAAGCTGAGTTAAACGGTTCTAGGGCTGTGATATCTCTATATCGATTGAGGTTTAATGCAGATAAGAATCTACTAAAAATCAGAGCTTTAAAAGAGGCAACACATGAAATTGGACATGTATTAGGCTTAGAGCATTGCAGCAATAAAAAGTGTGTTATGAGCTTTTCAAACTCTTTATTAGAGGTAGATTTAAAATCTCATGAATTCTGTGAGAGATGTCGGAGGATCTTAGGTTTGTAGTACAAGAGCATTTTGCGAGGAGACATCACTTCGATTTAAGACTTGAAATGGATAACGTTGCAAAGAGTTGGGCAATTCCAAAGGAAATTCCACAAAAGAGAGGGGAGAAAAGACTTGCAATTCAAGTTGATGATCACAGTATTGATTACATGGATTTTGAAGGGGTTATACCGTTTGGCTACGGAAAAGGAGTCGTAAAAATTTGGGATAAGGGATATTACAAACTTTTAAAAAGAACAGATAAAGAGATAAAGTTTAAGCTAAACGGTAAAAAGTTAAAGGGAACTTACGTTTTGATAAAGTTTGAAAAAGCTGGTAAAAACGCTTGGCTTCTAATTAAAGTAGATTAAAATACTTGTTGCATTGACATATTAACTTAAGCAGTAGTTTACAATGTAGCATAAGTCTATACTAACGTCTGGCAACTAATTAATTCTGAACCTTTGTTCGTACCTGTCGTTATATGTAATGCTAAGTCGCCTCGAAGCTTGTTCTATTCACAAAATTCAGTTACTATTATTACATTACCCTATGATGTACTTTTAAGAGTACAAGCTTTAAATGTTGACATAAATAAAATAATTTTTATATTCAGTCTTTAAACTTGGGTTTCTCAATACTGCATGGAACACCACATGCGCATTTTCCGCAGACATCAGATTTCAACATTTCATCGTTCTTTAAAAGGATTTCATAACACTTCTTTTTATTCAAACCGTTTCTTGTTAATGCTTCAAATATACATCGATCAACACATTTCAAACAATCTAAACCCCTTTTATGAAGACAAAACTCCTCCTCAATGACTTCGCAATACTTGAATTCGGCTTGGGTTATCAAACTTCCCAATCTCCCACAACAACCCTTTTCCGTGATTATCATTGTGTGATGCCCGAAAGTTCCCAAACCGCTTAAATACGCTACGTGCTTATGAGACCAACTACTAACGAGTTTTTCTTCATCGAAATCATGAGTTGGCTTTGGTGAATACGATTTAAATCCATACAACTCCAACTTCTTTGAGATGTAGCTGTTTAACTCAACTATAAGCTGATTAGTTTTTACGTAGGCTTCAGCCCAAAGTCTTGAAGCAAACAAGTCGTTTATATTGCTTTTAACTACTTCAATACTAAACGGTATGAAGTATGAAATTACACTTTTTGCATTTTTCAATAAATCCTCTGGAATTGCGTGATTCGGAATGATTTTTCTCAACTTCTCGACTTCTTCAGCACTGCAAAATCCTACAATCGGCTCTCTCCAGATATCTCCTTTTACGAACGATTTTATCCAGTTTTCAACTTTATCATTCATAAAAGGCTTTCAAGCCATTTTATATACTCCTCAGGCAATCCATGAGTTCTTGCACCTTTTATAACCCTCTCTATGCAGGATTTGTCTGGAGGGACATCATCCGAAACTTTTTTACCAATATAAGTCCAAGCTTCGAATTCTTTTCCATCTATTAAAACCCTTACCTTAATTCTTTCGTATCTTGGAGAGACTTTATCTAATTTATTCAAATCTCTTTCATCCACCTCGTAGACAATTCCCCAAACGCCTCTTCCTCCTTTTTTTATATTTGGATTTCCAGTTCCGAATTCAGATACAACGTTAAACGTAAGTTCGTAATCTGGCAAAAAGGCAACTTTTGCAGATTTAACTTTACCCTTTAAAATTCTGCCAGCCTTTTCCAAATCCATTAGAGTTCCGTATACGAATAGTAGCATAACTTCTGTATGATCTGAGAATATTTACTTTGTGTTCGATAGGTTTAAATAATTTTAAGTATTAAAATTTACAGGGTGATGGAGAATGATATTCGATCCATTTGAAGAGGTAAGAAGAATGCAAGAAAGGTTAAACAGACTTTTTGAAGAATTTGAGAGGCTCAGATTCCCAGAAAGGAGATTTACAGAAATACCAGTAGATATTATAGATGAAGGAGATAAGATAAGAGTTCTAGCCGATCTCCCTGGATTTAAAAAAGAAGACATCGAAGTCTATATTGAGAAAGGAACTCTAGTTATCAAAGCTGAGAGGAAGGAAGAAGAGGAGATTAAAGGAAAAGACTTTATAAGAAGGGAAAGGAAATACGGAAGAGTTTTTAGGAGAATTACTTTACCTTCAGAAGTAAATGAGGAAAACATAAAAGCCAGATATTCAAATGGAGTTTTGGAGATCGAGATTCCGAAAATTGCCGGTGAGAAGAAGTACATTCCAATAGAGTAGGTTCTATTTTAAATTAAAATTAAATAATTATTTAATTTTTAGTTAAATTTTTGATTTAAGTTGAAATAAAGCTATATCAGTTAATACAGATGAATGAAGAAATTTAAGATATCAGTTCTTTAACATCTCTTGCAAGTTCATTTAATCTGATTCTAAAGCTATTCAATTCCCTTTCCATTTCATCAATTCTCTGCAGTATTGAATCTACTAATGGTTGCTTAGCAATTCCTATAACCAATCCACTGAATTTTCTAAACAGTGTTTTAGTT
>CAZFII010000013.1:4382-14781 GCA_964518925.1 uncultured archaeon | reverse complement strand
ACTAAACTCCTACACCCTCATTTACAACAGCTCTAACTCCTTAAGTCCCTCAGCTTTCAGAAATATCTCCCTCCCAATTCGTAAAATCAATTTACATCTAATTATCCTGAGTATAAACAACAGTAACATTACCCAAAATGCTAAGTTATACAGATCAATCCTTTTTATAAAAATAAACAATCTTGTCCAAATAAGTATCGTAATAATAAGTTTCCTATGTATACCTACTCTCCATTGCTTTCGAAGCTGAAGTTATCGTTCAAAAAATTTTGCGATTTTTTAATATACTTTTCTCCAATCCTTTTGATTTTGCCTTCTCTAAGTAGCTTCGCAAGATGTTGTTTTATCATGTTCATTTCGAAAAAGTCCAACATCTCCTTAACATACGGTTTTTTACGATAGAATGGCGATATCTCAACGAGTTCTTCGATACTTTTCGGTTCATTTAGGAGGTTTAATAGGATCTCATCTCTTTTATCAAAGAATTCGAGATACCAGATCAATTTTTCCTCAATTCGATTTTTACCAAAAATGGGATCAGCATGCGAAGAAACAAAAACTTCAACATCGAATTCGAGTACTTTTTCTATACTCTTCTTGAACAATTCCATATTTCCTTCTGGATTTCCATAAAATGGCCCAAACGATGTTAGGTCGATATCAGCTCCATAAATAACTTTACCATCAATTATGAATACGTGATGATCGTCCGTATGTCCCGGTGTAGCTACAGCCTCAATTTCTATTTTACACTTTAACATATCGTTGAGTAAGCCTTCTTCATAACCTTCAGCCCTGAAAGATCTCATACCTATAGAAGGTGAAGTAAAAAATTCCTTCCAAGTTTTTGAAAGTTTTTCAGTTACAAATCTGATTGCTAAGCTATCTAAATCTGTTGCAACGCCTTTTGGGGCAAAAACTCTTTTTCCAAGTTCATTGAAAATCCACGCTCCACTTGCATGATCTGGATGCGTATGAGATAAAACGAGCGATTCTGTTTTTTTAGCGAGTTCTTTAATTATTTCGATTCCAGCTCCTGCATCTATTAGTACGTTGTCAACAAGTAAAACATTGCAAAATGGAAATCTTCCAGAATTCTTTCCCCTAATGAAGTACACCTTTTCAGAAATCTTCTCCATAAATTTTATTTTTCACGTAATTATTTAAAAAATGCGATTACGGCTATACTTATAAAACGATATTTGACAATACTTTATGGATTCATCTATAGCACTCCTAATTTCAATAATCGTTATTCTCTTACTGATACGACTAAATGTAAACATAAGCATTTCGATATTTATTGGAGCTTTGATTCTGGGTTTTTTAACGATTGGATTTGAAAGCTTAATTCAAATAGCATACATAATTTTAAGTGTAAACACGATAAAGATCGTTGTAGTAGTTTTGTTGGCTCTTACATTGGGTTTTTCAATGGAACACTTCAAATTACTTGATCATCTGGTTTCATCAGCCAAAAACATACTTGGTAGTTTTAGTGTTGTAGTATTGCCGGCTTTACTTGGTTTTCTACCTATGCCCGGAGGGGCTTTAATATCTGCTATAATGATAAAAGATCTGGTCAAAGAGTTTAAGATTGATTCTGAACTGGCTACGTATATCAACTACTGGTTCAGACATCTGTGGGTTCCAGTTTGGCCCCTTTTTCCAAGCTTGATCATAGCTTTAGCAGTTGTAGAAGTAGATTACACTGAAATAATCAAAGCTACATATCCGATAACAATAGCATCGATAATTGCTGGACTTTGGTTTACAAGAAAGCTTAAAATAAAGTTCAAATATAATCTAAACGATTTTAAAAAGATTGTCTTTTCCATGTATCCAATTCTCTTAATGTCATTTCTTGTTTTATTCGTAAGATTAGATTTACTCGTTACTCTTGTGTTGTCTTTAATAATTCTATACATTCATAAAAGACCAAATATAAAAGATTTGAAAAACATTCTTAAAAAGGCTATCGATCCTAAGTTTATCGTCTTAGTTATGGCTGTAATGAGTTTTAAAGGTCTAATAGAAGAAACAAACGCCGCTTTAACCTTTTTTAATCATTTAAATTCTGTAAACTTTCCAGTTTCAATTGCATCCTGTCTCTTATCGTTTACAATTGGCTTTGCCACTGGAATTGAGATGAGTTACTCCTCAATAGCCTTACCGCTTTTAACATCGTTTACAGGAGTCTCTTCAACTTTTAATCCACTAAACTTCATGCTTGTAATCGCATCTGGATTTTTTGGAGTTATGCTTTCTCCGTTACATCTATGTTTAGTTTTAACATCAGAGTACTATAAAGCAGATTTGAGAAGAGTTTATAGGTATCTGATCTCTTCAGTATTAGTTGGAGTTGTTACCGTTTCTATGGTTTATTTGTTTCATGAGCTTGTAAAACCTCGCTTTTCACAGTAGTTTCGAATTTGGCAATTATTGATTCATAAAGCTTTATAATATAGATTGCCAAAACTTGAACTTTCGGATTTACTGTTCAGTGCGGAGTAGCTCACCTAAAATTAGTTAAATGAAACTAAGCAAATTAAAATTCATAAATTAATAATGCAACATTGTTGATTTAAAACTTGCTAAGTTAAAATATTAAAAATTAAAGCTTTAAGAGATCTTTAACCGCATCCTCCTTTTCTTTTAAATTGGCTAAATACAACAGAAATATTATCGCTGCCGCTGGAGATCCACCGCCATGGAAAGCACCTACGAGATGCGAACTCGTAGCCCAGAACTCTATGAATTTAACGATTTTAAGCCTCTGTTCAGCCGTAAACTTTTCACTACCCATTAGGTATTTCTCTAAGAATTTTCCTATTTCTTCGTTCTTTAAGTCGAATTCAGAAGGAGCAGTGACTGGGATTCCTCCAGCTATATCTATAAGGTTCATTAGAGCTTTACTGAATCCTTCAACACCTATTAGTTTCCCAGCATTCGCTATTAACTGATTGGGATGCCAAACGTCTTTAAACGCATAACCCTTAGTTGCAGCACCTATTGCAACTCCATACACAGCCTCACTTAATCCTATTATCTCTCCAACCTTTTGTCTTAACGCTGAAACGTTTTCAAGTCCATTTGCCTTTATCATTAAGCTTGCAGCTCCAGCCATACTGTCTAAGAATCCAGCTTTACATGCAGCTCCCGCACATCTATGCGAATTTGCAAATAACGTTAATACATTTCTCGTAGCCTTCAAATCCTCAAATATGAATACCCTCTCCCACGGAACAAATACATCGTCAAGTATGATAGTACAGGTTATTCTATCACCATATACGGGATTCCCCGCTTCAAACTCGCCACCCTCTCTAAACTTAGCCTGATATCCCGTGTTTTGAAGTATGTACTTAACACCTTCATCTTCAGGAGTTAAAGCAAAGGCTAAAGCAAACTCTTCTTCACCCTCTCTAAAGGTTTGAGTCGGTAAGAAGAAGTTTATATCTGCTGCGAGTGCACCACTTTGATGAATCTTAGCACCTCTTACAACTATTCCATCTTCTCTCTTCTCAACAACATGGACATACATTTCTCTTTGATCTTTGGGCTTCTTACTTCTATCGCCCTTTACATCTGTTAAAGCTGCAGTACAGGCGTAGTCGTTTTTCTGAATCTCTTTGAGTAACTTCAAAAACCTCTTGTGATAGTCAGTACCCAATCTCTCGTCAAGCTCCTTAGTCGCTGGATACAACGCATTTATAGCGTCGCAACCAGTGCATCTGTAGTTGCAAGTTGCCATTCTCATGCTCAACTCTCTCTGAAAATCCAATCTCGCTATTAAGTCCTCAGGGGTTTTGTTAACGTGGTTTAATATGTTAACGTTTTCACCAACGAAGCGAAATATTTGGCAATCAGATAAAAATCGTGATGAATTTTTTAGAGAAAATAACCCCCATTTGGGTCAACTTAATTGCTAACTTTTGGATCTACTGTTCTTAGCGAGTTCATACGTATATGCTATCGCATTTACAATTGGCTTAACGTTTGGATGTTCTACAAAGTCATCAATTTTTTCACCTTTTACATAAATTTCCCTATCGTAACTCCTAAGTCTTTCTATATACTTCTCACCAGAAATCAGCATTTTACCACCGTACTAATTAATCACAATCAATTTATTAATCTTTTCTATGAAACTTGTTCACCTATTGCAATTCTGCAAAGGTCACTTACGAGATAAGGTTTCAATCCAAGCTCTTTAACAGCTTTTGAAAGTGTTGCATAACACATTGGGCAATTAAATACGACTATTTCAGCATTGGACTTCACTATGTCATCTAAGTTCTTTCTTTGAACTTCTTCTGCAAGTTTATCTCTTCCCTGAAGTTTTAAACCAGTTCCACAGCATAAACTGTTTTCCCTATCGTACTCTCTTTCAACTCTTTCAACTCCTATCAGTTTAAACAACTTATCGAGTACTTTATCCGTTTCTGGAATTAATCTATTTGAGCAAGGTCTTTGATATGCTACTTTAACGTTCAGCTCCTTTATCTCATCCTTTAACTCTTTCAGTTTGTTGTATAGGTATTCAAATAGATGAATCGGTTTAAACGGAACTTCGATGCCGTATGCCTCTGCAAAAGTCGTATAGAAGGCGTAACACTCATCGTGGAAAAATACAACTTCATTGACACCTAAGCTAGATATGTTTTCGATTACTTTTTTAGCTCTTTCTTTGATCACTGAAATCTTTCCCAAATGCAGATAAATCAAATTGCAAAACACATGCCTTCCCCTTACAACAGTTAATCCCTCAAATAGTCTGCTTTGAATTCTTTCCTTAAGCTCTGGAAATAGACATATATGTAATACACCTTTATCAACCTTTTTTGGCTTGAATTCGCCTTCAGCTTTGTATTTATTTATCAGTTCTTCAACTACGTTTTTTGGAGCTACTTCCACGTTGTGCAGCTCTTGAAGTTCAACTATCCTAAAAAACGGATGGTTTCCATATCTGCAATACTCCTCACAAGCGTAACATGCTACACAATCCTTCAGCAGAGAACTGTATTCACCTCTTGCAATTTTTTCTATTTCAACTTTCGCTTCATAGGAACTCAAGTTTAAGTACTGACAATTAGTTAGACAGGATATCTCTTCACAACTTAGACAGGTTTCAGGATTGTATTTCAGCTTCATAAATTAAGTGAAATTTCGCTATAAATATGTTATTACCTTTAAGTACTCATTTACGAGCTTGGACTTCTTATATCCATGATCTATGAAATCCCAAGGTAATTCGGCATCGACGTCTATTCTCTCCAAATAACTAAGAAACTCAGTATAACTAACTCCATCAAAAATTCTTGAAACGTCTTCGTTACCCCTCGACAAAATCGTTTGAATTGCAAACTCCTTAACATTTGATATATCAGCTTCAATTCCGTGTTTTCTACATTCAGCCTTTAAAAGTTTAACCTTATCCCTCAACTCTTTAATTCCCTCTTTGATGTCATCTTTTCCACCAAATGGAAGCCATTGAAAAGGAGTATGAGGCTTTGGAACGAGAGGGTTAACAGAGATCTCAACTCTTTTAACATAGCTTTTCACCTTTAAAGCCAATTCGATTATTTTTTTAACATCTTCTAAGCTTTCGTTTGGCAAACCGATCATGAAGTATAGCTTAATCTTTTCGAATACTCCAGATGAAAGCTCTGAAACCCTTAAAACGTCTTCAACACTAATTCCCTTGTTTAAAATCTCTACGAGATGTTCCGAAGCAGCTTCAGGAGCAATAGTTAAAGATTTGAGTTTTGCATTTTTTAAAAGTTCTATCAGTTCTTCATCGATTGTATCAGCTCTCACAGATGAAGGAGAAACTTCATAACCACTTTCAACGAAGTTCGCTAAAATCTCTTTGAAATTTGGATGATCTGATGGAGACGGAGCTATTAAGGCAACTTTGTTAACTAATTTGATATCTGGAAGGTTCTCGATCTTTCTCCATCTCGGTGGAAAGTATATATTTCTGACTAAGCAGAATCTGCATTTCCTTATGCATCCTCTACCTATCTCTAAGAGAAAGCATCTTCCATAAGCTCCATCACCGATTATCTCGCTTTCAAGATGTTTCCCAAGGTTAACGTAGACCCTTTTAACTCTATCTTCTCTTCCAGTGTATATGCCTTTAATACCTTCAAGCTCCTCCCTATCCCTTGCAAAAACTATCTCTTCAATGGAATCTTCTACCTCCCCTATAAAGAAGGCATCAAAATAATTCATTAGAGGTTTTGGGTTTTCCATTACACAGGGGCCGCCAGCGATTTTTAATCCAGAAAATCCACTTTTCCTAATTATTTCAACCGCTTTAAAGTAATCCATTTCGTATTGTAAGCTAAATAGAGCTATATCAAAATCTTTTAATGGTGTTGCAGTTTCTAAACTCCTTAAACCGTTAAAAACATCTGAATAAAATCTTTCACAAACGGCATCAAGTTCATTTACCTTTGCATAGATGTACTGAAGCCCAACGTTGGCTATTCCTCCAATGTACCTATTTGGATATACTAATGCAACCCTTCTAAGCCCTTTTCTATACTTTTTTAAAAACGGATTGAATTCAAATCTCTGCTTCAAAGTCTTCTGGTGAGTATGGCATTTCCTCTCCTCTAATCTTTAATATCTCCCTTGCAAGTAACCAGTAGACTAAAGCTAAAGCCTTTCTACCCTTGTTGTTCGTTGGAATTATTAGATCTATGTCCGCTGCAGAGTTGTTCGTATCGCATAAAGCTACAACTGGAATTCCAACTATCGTTGCCTCAGTAACCGCTTGCCTATCTATAGTTGGATCGTTTACAAATACTACATCTGGCTCTCTGTACTCTTTAAGCATGGGATTCGTTAAAGTGCCCGGGATAAACCTTCCTATTACGTAATCACTGCCCACCACTTTAGAAAACATCTGAATTGGTTTAAATGCGTATTGTCTCGCTGCGACGAGTAGTATTTTAGCTGGCTCAAATCTCGATAAGAACTTTGCTGCAATCCTAATCCTTTCATCGAGTTGCCTAATGTCGAGTATGTAAAGCCCGTCTTGTCTAACCTTGAATATGAATCTCTTCATGTCTCCAGTTTTAACTTGAGTTCCGATGTGAACTCCCGCTGCGAGGTACTCATCTGGTGTTACGAGATATTCATACTCTTCACGCATCATGTTTTCACCAATACTCACCAAGTTTTAAATACTTTACAGCTTGATGAGTTTTAAGTTATCCTTGTCTTCAATTCTTATCAATTCGTTGTGTTTAGCTATTCTTTCACCACCAACTACACCAGTCTTTATTAGAGTTGCATTAAAAGCTACGCTTAGATGAGCTATTGTCTCGTCTTCAGTTTCACCACTTCTATGAGATACAACGATCTTTAGTCCATTATCCTTGGAAAGTTTAACAGCCTTAAACGTATCTGTTAGTGTTCCAATCTGATTCGGCTTTATAAGAACTGTGTTCGTTGAACTGAGTTCGATTCCTCTCTGGATTCTTCTAACGTTTGTGACGTAGAGGTCATCACCACATACCATGCATTTCTTTCCTACTTGTTTCGTAAGCTCTGCAAATCCCTCGAACTCATTCTCATGTAAGGGATCTTCAACATAGATTATCCCATATCTGTCAACTAATTCCGCAACGTAGGTAATCTGCTCCTCAGTAGTCAGTTTTTTATCTTTGTAAACGTATCTTTCACCATCCCAGAGTTCTGTAGCTGCAAAGTCTAAACCGATTTTAACATCAACCCCAGTCTCGTCTCTAACCCTTGATATAGCTTCGCTTAAGAACTCCAAAGCTTGCTCATCGGTAATTGGTGCAGCCCAAGCACCTTCATCACCTTTTGCTGCAAAGATACCTTTCTCTCTAAATATCTCCTTTAGAGTTTTGTGAACTAGTGCATTTGTCCTCTGGGCTTCGAAGTAGTTCTTTGCTCCTACTGGGATAACTAAGAACTCTTGAATATCAGTTGAGCCAACCGCATGTGCCCCACCACCTATTACGTTTCCCAGTGGATAAGGAATCTCTTTGGCAAAAGCTCCACCGATATATCTGTACAGAGGAATACCCAAAATCTTAGATGCCGCTTTAGCTACTGCCATACTTGCAGTAATTGCAAAGTTACCACCTATATTTGAAAAGTTTTCAGTACCATCGATCTCCCTCAATGTGGCATCTATTCCCTCCTGATCAAAGACATCCATTCCGACTAATGCCCTAGAAACCTTCTGTTCGATTTCTTTGTATTTATATGGATCAATTACAATGGCTTCATCACTTCCAGTGGAAGCACCACTGGGAGCAATTGCTCTTGCAGTAACTCCATCGCATTCAACTTCGCATTCAACTGTTTCGTTCCCCCTACTATCGAAGACGATCCTATACTTAACATCTCTAATTACCACTTTACCACCTCAGAATAAATCGTATCTTTCAAGCCAGACAAATCCCTCTCTTCTCCTTCTTACGGTAATTGGTATCACACCCTTCTCAAACTCTTCAATCGCAATCTCAAGCGGATCAGTCTTATCAGTTTCAATCAATACTGGAGCACCCATAGCGATTTGTAAAGCTCTAGCACCAATTATACGGGCTTTTTCGAAACGAGTATACCTAAATGGAAATCTAACCCTGATACCTATCACCTCTTAATGGGGCCGCCGAGATTTGAACTCGGGTCACCGGCTCCCGAAGCCGGTAGGATAACCAGGCTACCCTACGGCCCCATGGAAGCGAGCAAACTCTTTAACTATTGATTTATATGTCAGGAACATCCTTCTACAGCAATACCTCTTAATACCCAATTCATCTAAAGCCTCCTTTGGAGTTTTACCCTCATCAAGCTTTTTCTTATACTCTTCGTATAGATGACCAATTACAGCACCACAGCTAAAACACCTTACTGGAAACATAGGTAAATCACCTGTAAGATGTCTGTCTCCTCTTTCTCGCTCCTCTTCCACCCTGCTTCTTTGGCTCCTTTCTTCTAACATCGTTTACAAGCAGATATCTATCGTATTCTAGGAAAGCCCTCTTAAGCTCTTCATCTCCACTGAATTCGAGTAAAGCTCTTGCTATAGCTGTTCTAGCTGCCTCAGCTTGTCCCATGAATCCTCCTCCTTTTACAGTAACATCTATATCAACTTTTTTCGCTAAATCCTTAGCAATTATTAAAGGTTCCATTATCTTTAACCTCGCCATCTCTGGCTGATAAATCTCAAGAGGAATCTTATTTATCCTAACTCTACCTATTCCAGGCTTTAATGTCGCTTTAGCTATTGCAGTTTTTCTCTTACCACTCGTTACAACTATTTTCATGAGCTTCCACCCCATCCAAGGAATTTACTAATTTCAGCAAGAGTTACATACTTATCTGTTTTTGAAACTTTCTCAAGCAAAGCCTCTTCAACAACTTCAAACTCCCTATCCTTTAACTGCTCTGGAACGCCTATAAAAACTCTAAGTCTTCTATAGGCTTCTCTACCTCTTCTACTTTTCCATGGAAGCATTCCTCTTACAGTTCTTTTGAATATCTTTTCTGGATGTCTTGGAAAGTATGGCCCTTTCTCTTTGCTACCTCTATCGTATTTTTCCTTATACCTTGCAAATACCATATGCTTGTCTCCAGTTACTACAGCTTTTTCAGCGTTAACAACGACAATTCTCTCACCTTTAAGCAACCTCTTAGCTATTACACTTGAAAGTCTTCCCAATATATGTCCTTTCGCATCGATAACTGTGAAATCTCCACCGAGGGTTTTCAGAACCCTATCTATGTTAACAGTCATAGTATCACCTCACACGAGAATTCTCACATTACTTCCAGAGGGGTTCTCTTCCAAGAGTTTATTGATATCCATACACACACCACCAGCTTCCTCTATTTTTCTCTTAGCAGATTCCGAAAAACTTAACGCTGCAACTTTCACAGCTTTACTTATCCTTCCACCACCTAGGACTTTTCCCGGTACTATTACGTATTCGTTTTCTTTGGCATATTTTTCGATTTTAGATACGTTGACCTCGGCGTACAACCTTCTAGGCTTTGCAAGTCTTTCAGCGATATCTTTCCATACCTTTGCATTGTTCTTTGCTGATTCTTCAAGCAGTCTATCTATTAACTTCACGAGGTTTGGATTTGACTTCCTTCTCTGCATTTTTCTGATTTTGCTCATATTAATCTGAAAAACCTATACGATTTATAAAGTGTTCTATCGCCTAAGAAGTGTAAGATGCACAATTTAAAACTTGTGCCTTAGGTTAAGGATGTGTTCAATGTTTAAATCAACAATATCGCAACACATACACGTCTATCGCTTAAGACGTGTTAACTTAAGGGTGCTTTAAATATTAATTATACATGCTTTTTGCACTAAGTTGACTTGTCCATCGCTTAAAAG
>CAZFII010000013.1:0-4282 GCA_964518925.1 uncultured archaeon | reverse complement strand
CTTAAAAGTAAAGACTTAAGTAATATTTTTAATCAGATATACTAATGAGGTTCATTCGAGACTACTTCCAAATACTCGGATACTCACCATTTCCAGATCTGTTGAAGCATACTGAGCTATGTAAAAAAGCTGTAGATTCGTTGATGCAAAGAAACACACTTCACGATTTAAATGAACTTGAAAGAGAAGCGGATAAGATTAAGGATAAGATTTTACAAGAGCTTTCGAATCCGTTGATACTACCAGTAGATAAGTATAGATTAATAGATCTCGTAATAGTTCAAGATAACATCATAAGTCTATGTAGAGATATAAACTACATAATATCTGTAGGCAATCTATCAACTTACGAGTTAAGAGAACTGTTTTCCTACATATCGGAGATTTCAAGTAAATACTACGAACTTCAAAGTAGTATGAAATCTCTACTAAGTAAAGCTTTTGTGAAGTCTGAAGTTGAAAAGATTCTAAAGCGTATAGAGGATATTGAAAAAATGGAAACGGAATTCGAGAAGAAGTATATCGAGTTGAGTAAAAATCTATTTAAAGATTCTGATGCTCATAAATTTGTTCTATTGAAAGAGTTATTATTCAGCTTGAACAAGCTGTTTGAAAACTTCATAAAGGCTATTAGAATTTTCAAGCTTGTTGTGTCGAGGTGATATACCGTGAAAGTGAAGGATCTGATTTGGAGGGAACCAGTTAAAATTAGTTCAAATGCAACGGTTTCTGAAGCTATAGAAAAGATGTTAAAAAAGGGGATAAGAGCACTGATAGTCGAACCAAAAGGTGAAAACGAGACATTTGGAATTTTAACGGTTAGGGATATAGTGTATAAAGTGATAGCCAAAGGTAAAAATCCAAGAGATGTCAAAGTTGAGGAGATTGCAACAAGGCCAGTAGTAACTATAGATTCAAATTGGAGTGTAAGAGATGCTGCAAGATTAATGGCCAATTTAAACCTTGCAAGATTAGTAGTAGTAGAATCCGGAAGACCAATTGGAATAGTAACTCTTATGGATATAATGAAAGCATCAGAAATACTATGAAACAGATCGGCGTTGTTGGTTCATCGGTCTGTGATGAACATCTCTACAAAATCGCCTATAGGGTTGGAGAGTTAATAGCTGAAAAGGGATGCATTCTTATAAATGGAGGACTTGGTGGAGTAATGGAAGCTAGCGCAAAAGGGGCAAAGAGAAGAGGTGGAATTGTTGTAGGAATATTACCGTTCGGAAAGGATTACTGTAACGATTACGTTGATATAAAAATTGCCACACATATGGGACATGCTAGAAACATTATAATTGTTCATTCAAGTGATGCGATAATTTCCGTTGGAGGGGAATACGGAACAATTTCCGAAATAGCAATAGCATTAAAGGAAAAGAAAAAAGTAGCATCAATTGAACCGCCAGTTATTTTAAAGGGTATGAAGGTTTGTAAAACTCCAGAAGAAGCTGTAGATTACGTTATTTCCTAAACACGATTCCAGCATAACCTACAACGCTACTCTTGTCTGCGACATCACCGCTAGTTGAATAATCGACTAGTTCGGCTTTTGCGTTGTGATGGTTTGCGTAGTACATTGCTACAGCTATGCAACCATAGCCACAAACACTTGCTTGAAGATCGTAGATAGTTTTATAGTATTTTTCGACATCCATCGACAAAATCGCTTTTATAACTATTTCGTCTAATCTCCTACATTCATCGTCGGGCAAATAGTGGTGCATGTCCGAAGAAGCTACAACGACTATCTTTTTTCCAGTCTTTTTCTCAGCCTCTATTATCTCTTCTGCTACTTCTCTTGCAGTCTCTTGATCCTGCAATCCAAGACATATCGGAACTATCTTAAAATCTCTATGTAGATACTGTAGAAATGGAACTTGCACCTCTAAGCTGTGCTCGTATCTATGAGCAGTTTCATCAACGGCAACGACTATTTTTGGCATTGCATCTATAAACTCCTGATCTATTTCAACTTCTCCTAAAGGTGTAACCCATTTATCCCTTGAAACTGCAACTGGCAAACCAACTCCTGTGTGATTCGGCCCCAAGATTACATACGTCTCCACATCTGGAAGAAGCGAGTGTACTCTTCCGGCTGTTCTACCAGAGTACATGTATCCAGCATGTGGTGAAACGCAAGCGATCACGGATTCATCTTTTATGGGAGTAGTAAACTCCCTTAGCATTGCCTCAAGTGATTCCTTACTTGCTGGATAAAAGCTACCAGCTACAGCAGGGCGCCTCATAAATAGTATAACTTTTGTATAATACTTAAGGGTTGTGTATCTCCGCTAAAACTGTCACAAACATCGGCCCTCTTACATCTATTCCCCCACCTCTTGAAACTATGTAATTTCTGATGTTGTCTTGAAGCTTTAGATTTACATCAGATAAGCTTTCAACAACTCTGACTCTAACTTTGACGATTTCATCACCTCTAAATGCAGCATCTTCAATTCTCTTCGCTGCCAAATATGCAAAAGAGTCTATGTATCTAATCCCAGTGGGAATTCCTTCCTCAAAGTACTTCAGCCACTTTTCGTTTCTTGGAATTCCATAAATGCTACCTTTATAAACAACTATTTCATTCGCATAAGCGGGTCCGCAAAGTTTTGTGTTTTCTTCTTCCTCAACAACGTAAACTTCGATTTCTCTACCAAACAACTCTCCTCTATAAGCCAAAAATCTACATGGACTTCTTTCATTAGCATATCTATCAGCAGTTTCAGAAATCTTTAGAGCTATCCTTAAACCCTCAGTTGTTCTTGGAACTTCATTGACTTTAATAGCCCTTGCAATGTCTATATCGCTAAGCTCAAATTTGTCGTATAAATAAGGGTAGACTAGCTCTCTTATGTCTGAATAGCCATACAAGACCATTGCCAGTCTTTCAACTCCTAATCCTAAGTTCATAACTGGATACTCAATACCGTATTCGGCTAATGCCGTTGGTGAGTATATTCCAAATGTTGCGATTTCAATCCATCCATCACTGTACTTGGTTTTTGAACCTAAGAGCTTTGGATGAAATGCGTAAACTTCAGTTTGAGTGTCTGGAATGTAGTATTTGCTTCTCTTTTCATCTAATTTAAATTTAAACTTTTTAAACCCGAACTGCCTAAGCAAGGCTTCAGCTACTGCTTTTCCATCATCGATGCTAACCTCTTCATCGACAACAACACAACTCGCTGAAAAATAGCTGTAAAGCCTTGTTGCATCTTCGCTCTGTTCTTTTCTAAAGCATCTGTCTATACTGAAGAGTTTAATTGGTAGTGGTAGTTTATCCGCAATTTTACTTAGAGTTATGAACCATCCCGTTGTCATATGGCTTCTAAGCGTTAAAGAACTTGGAATCGGTTTGAGTTCCTTAAACTCTGGAAATACATTATCTAATATCTTTACAGCGGTTATATCGTCAACACCTAATATTTCTGCTATTTCATAGCTTAAATCATCACAGTCTATCTTACCCTTTTTGTACAAGTGGAAAACCCTCTGTAAATCTTTGATTTTATCGTCAACTTTTTTGCCGATAATCTTCTCTATAGCTCTTATCTTCTCCGCTGAAATTCCTATGTTTGGTTTAGGGAGAGTCGCAAGATAAAAACATCTGTCCAAAATAGCTAGAGCTTCTTTCCCAAACTGCTTTTTTACGTGAACATCTTCAACGATTACGGGATTTACGACTTCCTTGAACCCCATCGATAGATACGCTTGTCTAAGCATTTGGATTGTCTTAAAAACTGGATGCTCTTCGCCGAACTCGTAACCTAATCGTGGATAAACCAGATTTGGATTCCTAGGCTGTAATATCTCCTTGCCCTTCATCCAAGCTAGTTCGAAGTTTTCTTCTGTCAATTCCTTGAACTTTACTGGGTCAAATCTCATACTCTGTAAAGGTTTTACTTAGGTTATTTAATCTATCTCATCGAAAATACGAAAACGAAGATATAATACAATCACTTTAATCTTTATCGTGGTAGTTAAAAGGGAAAAAAGACTTGAAAAAGAGATAGCAATGGAGAGAATTGAGTTTTTAATTAGGAGAGCAGAGAACTTTAAGAATAAAGATTACAAACTCGCAAGAAGATATGTAGAAATAGCTAAGAAGATCTCGATGAAGTACAGAGTTAGAATTCCCAAACACTTAAAAATGATCTTCTGTAAGAAGTGTTTATATCCATATAAAAGCGATAAGATGAGAGTTAGGATTAAAAAATCAAGAGTTATTATTACATGCTTAAACTGCGGATATGAAAGGAGAATACCC
>CAZFII010000012.1:0-15127 GCA_964518925.1 uncultured archaeon | reverse complement strand
TTCTTTTCCTTGGATACATTATATCACCCACAAGAAAATATATAAAATTAAAATTAATAGCAATCAACATAACGTACGTTACTTATTCCTAACATCCTTCCCGCTCTAAGCAGTATTTCCGAAAGTTGGCAGTTAATTCCCTAACGATTTTTATCTGATTACCAAATTCGGGAATGGCGTATCAACGAAATTTTTCATTTTTTTGTTGTAAATACTTTCCGAAGTCGATTTTATAAATAATTAAACATTATTGGAATTATCAGACAACCCATGCAGTTAACCCTTCTGACTCCGAGTAATGAACAAGATAGTCCTATTGGTATTGCTGAAAGAAATACTGCTAGTCCAAAGAAACCAGTTAAGTAGTACACTAGAATCGTTAAAAATGCAAATACCGAATAAGACAGAATTTTTGGTTTTATACTGTGTATTTTTGATAGCATTAAGTAGGCTATTGCGATAGTAGCTATTAGAGCTATTAATCCGCTGATTATAGATATCAAAACAACTTGGCCTATACTTGGTATATGTCCAATTTTATTTAATGCATCAGAAGCTCCACTTCTAATCTTGCCGAGGTATATTAAAGATGCGAAGCATAACAATGCATTTGCGGTGTTTGCAGAACTCATAGCACATATGAACTCCTCTGAGTTTTTTGTCCCTAATGTTGCTGTAGTCGTTGCAACTCCACTACTTATTCCAGGAAAAACCGATACGAAAAATCCCGCCACGGAACCTATTACAACTGATTTGATATCTGGTAGCTTAACAGATTTAGTCTGCTTAGGGATACTCGCCTCCGATGATAAAAGGAGAACTGGTGATGCAAACAAACCACTTAATAAAGGCAAAAATATCGAACTTGCAAAGCTTATTTCAGCGAGATAAGAGTTTTCTAATGCTAAAAATCCTAAGAATCCAGATGATAAAAATATCAAAAAAGCATACAGCCTTTTTCTCCAAGCAGATAAACTTCCCTCAAAATCTTCTCCTCTTTCACTCAATATCATGAATATTGAAACGGCTAAGAGAACAAGAGGTGTGAATTTATTAACGTTTTTAAACACTAAAACTGTGAACATAAGAGGTATGCAAATGAATAAACTCAAAAACGATGAGAGAGTTGAAATAAAAATTGCTTCAAATCCTCTACCTTCTAGAACCATTCTATGAGAAGGAAGAATTCCTATTGCAGTTTCCTCATCTGGAACACCTAAGATCGTTGTGGGAATTATATCTGCAATTGTATACGCTATCGCTGAAGAGATTATAAGAATCCATAAATTTTTATAATTTGAAAAAAGTAAAATGGATGCAAATGTATTGCTATGAATTCCGGGAATTATTCCAGCAACAACTCCAAGAATGCAACCAAACAAGATATCTGTGAGATCCATTTTGATTCTGGAGTTTATTGATCTATTTAAATTTTTTGATAAGCTTAAAGTAACCCTTGTACTTAAACTAATTCATGAACAATTTAGAAAAAGCGATAAAGGAAAGTGAGGATGGAGTCCTCATAAATGTAAGTGTATCTCCAAACTCTAACAGAACTGGAATCTCTGGATTTAACGTTTGGAGGAATGCAATTACAGTTACGGTTAAGAGTCCACCAAAAGGTGGAAAAGCTAATAAAGAGCTTATAAAACTCTTCAAAGATATATTCAAGAGAGATGTAGAAATCGTGAAGGGTGAGAAGTCCACCCAGAAAATTCTACTTATTAAGGGGATTTCAAAACAAGAAGTTATGGCTCGATTGAATTCAGTCCGTCAGTTCTTCATCATCTAATCAGAACCCGCACTCTTCATCATCTCAATACTTTATATTCAGTTAAGTAGTTAAGCCTAACTGTTTAGAGTGAAAATTACAAGTGAAGTTCCGAAAGTAAAATATTTAGTAATCAGATAAAAATTGTGATTGATTTAAAAAATAACCTCATCAACCTAATTGCTAACTTCCGAATCTGTGAAAAGCGAGGTTTTGCAAGCAACGATTTTATAAATTTATGATAATTTAATAGTAGAAACATCGGTAGTGGTGTAACATTTTATCCACAATGTGGTGTCACGACCAATATTTAAATTTTTTTCGTGTAAAATTGAGGATGTGCCAACTTAGTGCGAAAAGTATAAATATTCAATATTTAAATTTTTCATGGCGCGAAAAATTTAACAAAGTTGACACATCCATTGACTAAGGCTAACTTATTCTTAATTAAAAGTGAATTGGATAATATCTAATTATATTTTTTTCTACTTCAAACAGGCTTATCCAAATACCCGTTAAAAGAGCTGTAGCTAATGCTATTATTATTAATATTAACAACGAAACTGCCGTTGCTACAAAAGCCTTTACCATATCTATGTCCAAGAGCACCTTTAAAACGTAGAGATATGATACGAAGAATACAAGCGGAGATAACAGATTCAAAAACGGAATATATCCAACTATTATCGCTACAATTGCAGAAATTATCAAAGCAGAAAAATAGGCAATTCCGCATCTGAATAAACTTCTCCTTTCTCCAATGATTTTTAGACCTAACCATATGGATATCACTGGAAGAAAAATCGTTAAGACTGTAAGAGCTACAAACAAAAAATTATGTAAGAGTAGCTCCTTCATCAGCTCCACTCACAAGCTTTGAATATCTTGCTAAATAACCCTTGAGTTTTAACTCTTTAGGCTTAAATTTCGATTTTCTGTCTTTTAGTGTATCTTCATCTATTAGAACATCGAGTCTTCTATTTGGAATATCTATTCTTATAGCGTCTCCATCCTCAACTAATGCAATAGTTCCGCCAACAATTGCCTCAGGTGAAACGTGTCCAATGCATGGCCCTCTTGTAGCGCCACTAAACCTACCATCCGTTATTAATGCAACTTTTTTTAGTCCCATACCAGAAATCGCTGCAGTAGGAAGTAGCATCTCTGGCATACCACAAGCCTTTGGACCCATATATCTTATAATTACGACATCTCCCTCCTTAATCTCTCCAGCAAGTATAGCATCTAAAGCCTCCTTTTCACCATCAAAAACCCTTGCAGAGCCTTCGAATCGAAGCATTTCCTTTTCTATTGCAGCAGTCTTAACTACTGCTCCCCTTTCAGCAAGATTTCCCTTTAGTATTGCAATTCCTCCCTCCTTACTTATCGGATTACTTAAATCTCTAATTATATCCCTACCCCTCAGAATTGCTTCATCAGCAATTTCGTATAATCTCTTACCACATACAGTCATCTCATTATTAAACAGTGTTTTAGCCTTTTTTACAATCATTGGAACTCCGCCACTTTCATCTAAATCGACAATCATATCTTCACTTGCTGGATCTAGTGCAACTATATGCGGTGTTCTTCTGCTTATCTCGTCGAATAAGTCCAAGTTGAGCCTTATTCCTGCTTCCTTTGCAATAGCTGGGAGATGTAAAACTGTATTTGTCGATCCTCCGATTAACATGTCCATAGTTATCGCATTCTCGAAGGATTTCTCAGTTATTATGTCAAGTGGCTTGATGTTTTCCTTAACAAGTTCAACAACTCTTTCTCCACTTAGCTTTGCAATTCTAAGCTTTCTTGAAGATGGACATGGTGAAGTGGAGCAGTACGGTAAACTTAATCCCATAACCTCTGTTAAGATTTGCATTGTATTTGCAGTAAAGAGTCCTTGGCAACTTCCACAGTACGGAGCACAAAAGTCCTCATAAATTTTTAAGCCTTCTTCACTAAGTTTTCCTGCTTTGTAGAGTCCAGCAGCTTCAAATGCATCTTTGATAGAAACTTTTTTACCGAATACTCTTTCTGGAAGCATTGGACCAGATGTAACGGCTATTGCTGGAATGTTAAGTCTCAATATAGCCATTAGCACTCCTGGAATTATCTTATCACATCCAGCAACTACTACTAATCCATCGAATTGATGAGCTTCAACCATTACTTCAACGCTATCCGCTATTAATTCTCTTGATGGTAGGGAATAGCACATTCCCTTATGCCCCATTGCAATTCCATCGCAAACTCCTATAATCCCGAATTCAAATGGAACTCCACCGGCTGAACATATTCCCTCTTTGACAGCTTGAGTAATCTTATCTAAGTTTGTATGTCCGGGAACAATTGTACTGTACGCGTTTGCAATTCCAATAAACGGTTTATCTAAATCTTTATCGGTAACTCCTAGAGATTTTAGAAGGGCTCGATGCGCAACTCTATCTATTCCCTTTTTAACGATGTCGCTTCTCATAGCTTTGAATAAAACTCTTGAATTATAACTGTAGCGATTAATCTACTATCATAAATCTCTTGCGAAACTCAGATTTAGTCGTTTTTACAACGAACTCGTACAATCCAGATTCAACTAATTTTCCATTGAAATCTCTTTGATTCCATTCCCACTTTACGGATTCTCCTGGATTAAGTTTTATTAGAACTTGTAGGGCTATAGGCTGATATACTGGAGTCAAATTTTTACCGACTTTATAAATCATCCATGGTGCAGAATTTGGTAAGATTATTGGCTTATCTCCAATGTTTTTAAAAGATACTACAATTTTCTCTCCTCTTTTAAAAGTTTTGATATTCTCTCCATTTATTGTAGCGATTTTTCCGTTTTCAAACGTTATCCACTCATCTTTGCTTATGCACCCACAGAGGAATGCTGTAAGAATTAAAACTACAATAAGTTTTTTCATTAATATTTTTGTTTTTAGAAACTGCTATATTTTTTACTCTTAGCCTCATTATATAATAAATTAATTATAGTGCGACTTAATCTTAATGCATAAAAGTCTTGGTAAAAGAATTAATTTGCATACCTTAAGATAACTGGCCATGACTCCACATTGTGGACGATTTAAATACTTCGTCAACAATGCTACATCACTACCAGATAATAAGTCTTCTAATATTAGTTCAAATTCCTCTGTTTATTTTAGGAATCTATATAGAAAGAGTAATCTAAAAATATTATATTTTAAAAATATTGTCGTGACACTTTACACCTTAAATAGAATTTTAAGCGTAAATCGTGACTATATCTCCATCTTCGAGGATATGATCTAATCCAACTCTTTGCCCGTTAAACTTAACGGATTTGCCCCAAACTTTAGCATATCTAAAGCTTTCGAGCATGTCTCTATGAAGTTTTTTGCAGATATCTGCAATCGTACAACCCCTTCTCATAATCAACGGTTCATCAAAATCGGGTTTACCTCCCGGTGGCTTGAGGTAGATTCGGATGAACTCAAGCTTTTTAAATATTTCTTCCTTTAGTATATCAAGATTTATGCCTTTTTCAGCGGATATAGGAATAACATCTTTGGGTAATTCAGGCTGATATATATCTATCTTGTTTACAACGGTAATAGAAGGAACATATACTCTGTTGCCTAGTACAGCATCGATCAACCTGTCGATTGTTATATCTTCTCTTATGATGACCTCTGCGTTGTGAATTCTGTACTCTTTAAGTATGTCTACTATTGTTCTCTCGTCTATGGAAAGGGGTACTGTGGATTTAACTTTAATTCCTCCTCTATCCATCTTTTTAATTACAATTTCTGGAGGTTTTTCATCTAATCTTATACCAGCTTCATACAGTTCTTTTTTTACGATGTCTATGCTGTAAAGAGTAAAGACGTCTGCAACGATAACAATCAGATCTGCAACTCTAACAGCTGAGAGAACTTCTTTTCCCATTCCCTTTCCTTTTGATGCACCCTCGATTATTCCGGGAACATCAACTATTTGAATTTCTGCTCCTTTATACTTCAAAATTCCTGGTTGAGGTTTTATCGTTGTAAAAGCGTAATCTGCAACTTCACTCTTAGCATTAGTCAATTTATTCAACAGAGTTGATTTTCCGACGGATGGAAACCCAACTAATACAACTGTTGCATCCCCCTCTTTTTTTATAGATATAGATTTTGAGGTTTTTTTTCTTCGCTGTTTTTCAACTTCCTCTTTTAGTCTTGCGAGTTTTGCTTTTAATCTACCGATGTGATGCTCAGTAGCCTTGTTATATGGGGTTCTTCTAATCTCTTCCTCAATTCTCTTGATCTGTTGGATTATATCCATTTCATTAGAATTTCGAGAAATTATTACTTTTAAATTTTTACATCGAACAAATTCTAAGGAAACGATTTCTTAGGCAAAATATTAAAAATAATCAATCTGAAAAATCAATCACTCTTGTTAGCTTTGACATACTCTCCGCCCTAAACGGTAGATCCGAAAGTTTGGCATTCAACTTTTAAATAAAAATTTTGAGAGCATTTTAAAATTGAATAAAAATCCTTAACCCCATTTAGGTCAACCTAATTACCAACTTTCGGAACTACTGTGAAATGCGGGGCTTTCTTAGCGACTTTATTGTAATTCTTAGATAGAATCATTTAAGAATAGTCTTTATCTCGCCCATTCCCTTACTTCTTCCTTCTCTAAATATAAACTTCTGTCCTTCATATACATAATAGGGATGGTATTTAAATCTCATCCTTACTCTTCCTCTATCTCCAGCTTTTAAGTAATCCTTATCGATTTCTTTGAATATTACTGTTTCAGAAATAGTTTCAATGTGAACAACGGGTTCATAACCTTTTTTTATTAGAGTTGGATGAGTGAAAACGTAGACATCTGCTTCGAATTCCCAAACTGCTTTTGGCAACTTCTTACTTAAAACCATCCCCCTTCTTAACTCGTTGTACTTCACACCTTTTAAAGCCAAACCAACTATATCTCCACTTTTTGCCTTTTCAATTCTGTAGTAGTGCATTTCAATGCTTTGGACTTTGACTCTTTTAAATTCTCCATCTTGGAATGGCCCAACGTAAACTTCATCACCTTCGCTTATCTCTCCAGACTTCACAGTTCCACTCACAACAGTTCCAACTCCAGTTATCTTATAAATTCTGTCGATGTACATTAGAAAATCATCTCCAGCGTGATACCTCTTTGGAAGTCTAAATAGAATCTCTTCAAGCAAATCGTATCCTTCAAGAGTTATAGCTGAAGTCTTAACTATTGGAACGACTAAACTGTTTTCAGAAATAGCTTTTACAGCTTTTTTTGCATCATCAAAATTTTTAACAACGAACGGAATTCTTCCAACGGTTCTCAAAATCCTTGAAACGTCTTCTATAACCTCTTTGACTCTTCCTTCATCTACGAGATCTATTTTTGTTATAGCAATTAAAACTGGAAGATCCATTGCAAGCAGTATCCCAAGGTGTTCTTTTGTTGTCCTCATAACTCCGTCATCTGCAGCAACAACTAGTAAACCGTAATCGATTTTCTGACCAAGTAAACCTCTAATAGTCGTTCTTAGCCATGGCTCATGTCCAACTGTATCAACGAAGCTAACGATTTTATCTGCATTCTCAACAATCCATGCCTTTTCGCTTTTGTTCATAGGATTCTTAAGCTTTATAGCTTTACCATCTTTAAATCCGAAGACTGCAAAGCTTAAATCAGCGCTTAAACCTCTTTCAATCTCATGCTTTAATACATCTAAGTATATTCGAGTAGCACCGTCTCCATCATCTGGTTTTCCAGTAATTAGACATCCTACTAACGTCGATTTACCGTGATCAACGTGACCAGCCGTTCCAATCATTATGTGCTCTTTTGCCCTATCTTTTCTAATCTCCAAAATTCCGACAAACCCACCGTTTATTGAATACTTTTCAATTGATTCAACTTTAGCGTTAACCTCTTTAGCAATCTTTTTAATTATCTCAACAGTTTCAGAAAACTGAGATTCACTTATCCCCCTTATCTTACCAGAATCTGAAACTCCTATAACGTAAATAGCTTTTCCTCTACCCATTATAATCCTGTGATTCATCTGACAAGCCAATTGCTTGAATCTACCCTCCTTTAGGTGATATTTTGTCAAATACTCTTTAAATTCGACGTTTTCACCTTCACCCCTTTTGAGTATTTGAAGTAACTTGTCCACGATTTAAGTTGTTTTTAAGAGTTTTATACTTTTGGAATCGGATACATTCTGAATTGTGAACGATTTCATCAACAATATTTTTAAATACCTAAATCTACCAATTCGTACTTTGAGCAACCTAAACCTATCTCTTCAGCATAAGATATCATGCCAAATGGATCAGTCCACTCCCAAAACCTGTTCTCAGCGAGTAGGGAATCTTTTATGGATTCAGCTTTTAGGTATAAGTCTAAGCTTGCCCTATCTATTGCTACGATGTCTCTGCTTGCGATGATACCTATATCTGGAGTGATAGCAATGTCACTGTAGGGATGACAATCACAGTGAGGCGTAATATCGATTAAGAAGTTAAGGTATGCAAAGTTACTGTTAACGCTTAAAACTCCCTTAGCGCACTCAACGATTCTATCGCTTACATCTTTCCCTCTTAACCATTTAAGCTCTACTGCATCGAAATCGCAGACCTCATAACAACCAAGGCACTTTAAACATTTGCTCTTATCGATCTTAAAATCCTTTATAGCTTTAGCTGGACAAATCTCAATACATTTTCCACACTTAGTACAGTTTTCATTTATCACTGGAAAATCTCTTATATGGACGTCAAACTTTGAAGGTTTGGCAACACAACCCACTCCAACGTTCTTAATACTCCCACCAATTCCAGCATCCATGTGCATTTTGAAATGAGTACAACAAATTACCGCATCGCATTCAGCAATCGCCTTTGCTACGTAAACCTTCTTTAAATACTTTCCGTTGATTTCAACTTCAACGAAATCAAATCCGAGTAGTCCATCTGCAATGATTATAGGTGCTGAAACGGTCTGCTGCGTATATCCGTTCTCTTCAGCTATTACAAGCCTTCCATATGCAGTACTTCTAAGTCTCGTTAAGCCTAAACCAGTTGTTTCGGTTACAAATGGTTTTGCCCTGATTTCTTTCAATTTTTCAACTACTGCTCTAATAAAAACGCTTCTAATCGTTTTAGTAGTACCTCTTTCACCAAAATGAGTCTTTACAGCTACTATATCTCCAGCTGAGATCGTGTCGAGAATTCCACTTTCATCGATTAACCTTTTGAGTTTATTTACTAAGCTTAACTGTGGCTGATACCACTCCTCTGGTTTAGTTACTCTTGCCCTTGCATTTACGAAGTACACCTTCTCCATGTTTTTGAATCGAAACAAAAATATATTTAATTTTACAAGGTTGCCTATGGAATTTGGAACAGTAGCTCCGACTTTTCCGCCAATAGAAAACTTGATTAAAGTTGCCAAAAGACTTGAAGAAAAGGGTTATTCCGCCTTATGGTTTCCAGATCATTTAATGGGTTGGTATCCGAACGACTTATGGCTTGAAACAGAGTTTTCAAAGAGATATCCTTCTTGCCACATGTTTTACGATGCTTTTTGTTCAATTTGTTACGTCGCTAATAGTACGAAGCTAAAGCTTGGGGTTTCCGTTACCGAAATCTTAAGAAGGCATCCCGTCGTTTTACTTCAACAAGCAGTGACGGCAAATCACGCAACAAAAGGAAGATTTATACTTGGAATAGGTGCTGGAGAAGCTGAAAACGTTGTACCATATGGGATTGATTTCGATAAGCCAGTTGCAAAACTCGAAGAGGCTCTAAAACTGATTAGAATTATTTTAAATACGGATTGTGGTGAAGTTATAAACTTCGAAGGAAAATTCTATAAACTAAAAAATGCGGCTTTTGATTTAAAGCCAATCGGACAAATACCTATATGGATTGGGGCTCATGGCGATAGAATGCTTAGAATTACTGCGAAATATGGAGATGGTTGGCTTCCAGTAAATATACTTCCAGAAGTTTACAAGGAGTTAATCAAAAGACTTGAGAAATATGCAAGAGATGAGAAAAGGGATATCGATGAGATAACTAAAGCCGTATTCGTCAGCTTAGTAATAGATGAGAGAAGAGAAGAGGTTGAAAAGCTCTTAAAAACGCCAATATTGAAGTGTCATGCCTTACTGATTCCATCGTATATCTATGAAAGATATGGATTAAGACATCCCTTAGGAAACTTTAGAGGATTGGTAGATTACATTCCAACAGAGTTTGACAAGGAGAAAATTCTTAAACTAATTAACTCTATTCCAGATAAAGCCGTTAAACTCGCATTTGTCTCTGGAACTCCTGAAGATATCGTAGATACGTTTGACAAATACGAAAAGATTGGTGTTGAGCATATAGTTATCTGGAATGTCACATACTTTGGAGATTTTTCAAAGGTCAGAATTTCTTACGATCTAATAGATGAAGTTATTAAGCACTTCTGAGCAAAAATCTTCATGGACTATGAATCAATTGGGCTAAGAGTCGGCATTGAAATTCATCAGCAACTCGATACGAAGCATAAATTATTCTGTTACTGTCCTACTGTTCATAGAGACATTAAGGATTCGAATTTTGAGTTCTTTAGATACTTAAGACTTAAAAAGAGCGAAATCGGAGAGGAGGATAGAGCTGCAAAAGAAGAAGTTGAAAGAAGCAGAAAATTTGTTTACAAGTACTACGATACGACTTGTTTAGTTGAAGCGGATGAAGAGCCTCCAAGAGAGCTTAATATGGAAGCCTTAAAAATCGCTATACAAATTGCAAAGATGCTAAACATGGAATTGGTTGATGAAGTTCACGTTATGCGAAAAATCGTAATCGATGGAAGTAATACCACGGGATTCCAGAGAACGGCTTTAATAGCATTTGATGGATTTATAGAAGTTGATGGTGAGAGGATTGGAATTGCAACTCTTTGTTTAGAGGAGGAGGCATGTAGAAAAATAGAAGAAAAGGCCGGGATTGTGGTTTATTCTCTCGATAGACTTGGAATACCACTCGTTGAGATTGGAACAAAACCAGATATAAGATCACCAGAAATGGCTAAAAAAGTTGCTAAGAAGCTTGGAATGATTTTAAGATCGACTGGAAAGGTTAAAAGAGGAATAGGAACGATAAGACAAGACATAAACATAAGTATAAGAGATGGAGCAAGAGTAGAAATTAAAGGAGTTCAGGAGCTTGATATAATTGATAAAGTCGTGGAATACGAAGTAATAAGGCAGTTGAATTTGCTTAAAATTAGAGATGAGCTAAGAAAAAGGAAGGCTGAAGTTGTAAATGAGGTATTTGATGTAACAGACGTGTTCAAAGGTACGAAGTGCAAGGTAATATCTAAAGCGATAAAAGGTGGCGGTAGAGTTAAAGCGATTTTACTTAAGGGATTTGCTGGAATCGTTGGAAGAGAAATACAACCTAATAGAAGGCTTGGAACCGAATTTGCAGATATAGCTAAAGCATTCGGCTTAGGTGGAATATTTCACACAGATGAGCTTCCAGCTTATGGAATAAGCGAAGAGGAAGTCAGAAAATTAAAGGAAAAACTTAATGCAAGTGATAACGATGCAGTGGTATTTACGGCTGGAGATAAAGAGAGAGTTGAAAGAGCTTTAAGGAGAATTATTGAAAGAGCGGAATACTGTTTAATCGGTGTTCCAGAAGAGACAAGGAAGGCTAATGAGGATGGAACTACTTCTTATTTGAGACCTTTACCAGGAGCAGCGAGGATGTATCCAGAAACAGATGTTCCACCTGTTGAGATAACTGAAGAACTTGCAAGAGTTGAAATTCCAGAGTTAATAGAAGATAGGGCTAAGAGATATGAAAAGTATTTGCCAAAGGATTTGGCTTATGAGATTGCGGATTCACCATACTACAAGTTGTTCGAAGAGTATTGTGAAAGGATTCAGCCAACGATTGTTGCAAGAGTGTTGTATGAAATTCCATCTCATTTAAGAAAAGAGGGTTTAGATGTTGAAAGGTTAGAAGAAAGACACTACAGACTCGTTTTAGATATGATTACGAATAACGATATTGCAAAAGAGGGAGCGGAAGACGTCTTGAGAATTCTATGTGAGAATCCAGAACTCAGCAGAGAAGAGATATTAAACAAAATAGGTAGAATATCTGATGTCGATTCGATAATCGAAAGAATTGTAAAAGAAAAAATGGATTTAATCGCTGAAAGAAGGGAAAAGGCTTTTAAGCCACTAATGGGTTTAGTTATGAAAGAGCTTAGAGGAAAAGTTGATGGAAGATTAGTTGCAGAAAAGCTAAAGTCTGCTATAGATAAAATTCTTAAAAGTATTGAAACATAGTTCAAATATGAACGTTTTACTCAGTAGAAAGGATACGATAAGATTACTAATACTTGCGGAATTAACACTCAATAGAGAGTGTAATCAGAGAGATATAGCAAAAAAGCTCAATCTTACGCCTCAAGCCATTTCTGAGCATTTTAAAGAGTTGGTTAGCGAAGGATATGTTAAAGTAATTCAGAAAGGTTACTACGAAGTCACAAGGAAGGGAGAAGAGTGGTTGACTAAAAATCTCTTAGATTTGCATATATTTAGTGAAGATCTCTTGAAAAAAATCTACTCGAAGTCAATAGTTGCCATTGCTTGTGGAGACATAAACGAAGGTGATAGAGTATTTTACTGGTTTAGTGATGGCTTTGTGTTTGCTAAAAGAAAGAGCGATGGAAATGGAGTGGCGATAACTTCTGCGGCAGATGGGGAGGAAGTCCTAATTAAACCAACTGGTACTTTTGAACCACCCGCTAAGGGTGAGATAGTAGTTGTGAAGATTCCAAACGTTTCTGAAGGTGGAAGCAGGAGAGTAGATCTGGAAAAGTTTAAGAAATTAGTCAAGAGTAAACCTCGTAGCATAGTAGTTGCGATAGGTGTTGAGGCATTAGTTACATGTAGAAAAATAGGTATTGAGCCTATATTCTTTGGAGCTAAAGAGGTTTGTATTGAAGCTTCTCATCACGGTGGCAACGTTATTGTAGCTTGTACTGAGTCTATGATGAACGATCTGTTGAGGAGTTTAATAGAAGAAGATTTAAAGTTTGAAATTGTGGAGGTTAAGCTTTAAAAACATTGAGGTTTAACATATTTTAGGCCGGGGTTGCAGAGTGGTACTGCGCGGGCCTGGAGAGCCCGTGTCCCGTAAGGGACGCGTGGGTTCGAATCCCACCCCCGGCGTTGTTTTAATAATTAAACTTTGAGACAATATTTATATAGACTAGCTTTTCCACTAATTTTGGTATGGAAGAGATTAGGGAGATTACACAGAGATTTGAAAGGGTCAGTGCTCATTCACACATTAGAGGACTAGGTTTGGATGAAAATCTAAAAGCTAAAGATGTTGCTGATGGATTAGTAGGTCAGAAAAAAGCGAGAGAAGCAGCAGGAGTAATCGTTAGAATGATAAAAGAGGGAAAAATGGCGGGAAGAGGTATTTTAATAGCTGGACCTCCTGGAACTGGAAAAACTGCAATAGCTGTTGCTATAAGTAAGGAACTTGGTAAGGATATTCCATTTGTTCATGTTTCTGCGAGTGAATTCTACAGTACTGAAATGAAAAAGACTGAAGCACTAATTCAAGCGATGAGAAAAGCTATTGGCGTTAGGATAAGAGAGACGAGAATTGTTCTTGAGGGAGAGGTTGTAGGCTTAGATTACAACATGGTTCCAAATCCGTACAATCCAACACAAAAGATTCCAGAATCTGCAACCTTAACACTCGCAACGACTAAGGAAAAAAGAACTTTCAGTGTTAGCGGTAGGTTGGCTATGCAGTTCTTGTATCAGGGTATTGAAGTAGGAGATGTAATAGTAATTGACAAGGAAACTGGAAGAGTTGTTAAACTTGGGAAGAGTAAAAAAGCTAAGAAGAAGTACGATTTAGGCGGAGAAGAATTTGTTGAAGTTCCATCTGGAAGAGTTGAGAAAGAAAAGGAGTTTACGTACGTTGTAACTCTTCACGACTTAGATGAAGCAAATGCAAGAAGAACCAGCATTTTCAGTCTATTTGGTGGTGTAAGCAAAGAAATAGATAACAAAGTAAGACAAGCGGTAGATGAAGAGGTTAAGAGACTAGTTGAAGAGGGTAGAGCAGAACTAGTTCCAGGGGTTTTGTTTATAGATGAAACCCATCTTATGGATATAGAACTCTTCTCCTTCATGAATAGAGCGATGGAATCTGAAATGGCACCCATAATAATACTTGCATCAAACAGAGGATTTGCGAGAATTAGGGGAACCGATATAGTTGCACCACATGGAATTCCAGTAGATCTACTCGATAGATTACTGATTATAACTACTGAACCGTATTCAAGAGATGAGATTAAAACAATAATCGAGATAAAGGCTGCAGAGTCTGGAATAATGCTTAGCAGTGATGCATTAGAGAAGCTAACAGATATAGGAGAAAAGACAAGCTTGAGATATGCAATTCAACTCCTAGTTCCAGCAAATGAATTTGCAAAAATTAGAAATTCTGGAAAAGTTGAAGTAGAAGATGTTGAAAGAGCAGCAAATATATTCGCAGATGTAAGCCAGAGTTCCGCATATTTGAAGAAATGGGAAGAGAAAATGCTTGGAATGTAAAAATCTTTAATTTTTTCTGAAACATAATCTGAAACTTGAACTTAAAATTTGACGGTATTTAATTTTAACTTACTATTTTAATATTAAAAGAGAAATAGAAAAATTTATGTAGTTAAAGTTATATGGAATCAAACGTGAATAATATAAACGGGAGTGGAGAGCCATGGTAGTTTTGAATAGGAATTTGAATAAAAATATAGTAATTAGCATTATACTAGTGCTAACAATAACAACGGCGCTAATAGGAAAAACAATTGCTACCGAGGCTTTGGACACCGACATCGTAATTAACGAGATTTTAGTAAACTCTAGTATTGATTGGGACAAGGACGGTAAACCAGATCAATTCATCGAACTATATAACAAGAATGCAACTTGTAAAAAGAGTCTTAGTAGATGGAGGATTGTCGATAATGAAACGGGACAAGCAATTATAACCTTTACTAAAGATGATGTAGTACCACCAAATGGGTATCTGGTAAAGTATATTGTAGGCAAACTAAACAGTACTGGTGAACTCGTATTGGAGGCTTATAACTACACCATAAAGAAGTATACAACAATTGACACTTGTGTGTATGACCTATCTCAAGTAGTAGACGTATCATGGGCAAAGAATGAAACTACTGGAGCTTGGACTTTTGCAATACCTACTCCAAATGGTACTAACAGTCCAACAATAGAGC
>CAZFII010000011.1:0-15399 GCA_964518925.1 uncultured archaeon | reverse complement strand
TATATGTCTACCAAATCTTAAGCAGTTCCGCAAGGCGTTAACTTTGTTATCCATTATGAGAACAGAGTTTAATCTGCAAGAAGTGTAAGGAATCATATTTGAAATGCCTTTAATAGGATTCCAAGTTTGCAATTTCAAATCCGTAGAAAAATTTTATCTACTTAAATGAGAATTATAATAATGATAAGGATTGGAGGTGGTTGGGTTATGAAGTTGTGGAAGACATTTAAATTTAAAATGGATGAAAGGGGTTTCACTGGACTAGAGGCGGCAATAGTCTTAATAGCATTTGTAGTGGTTGCATCAGTGTTTAGCTATGTCATATTAAATGCAGGATTTTCTACAACACAAAAGAGCCAAGAAGTCATTCACACAGGAGTTGAAAAAGCTGCTCAGTCAATAGAGCTTGCTGGTGATGTAATAGGAATAGGAAATACTACTCATAAAGTGTTATATCAAATAAACTTTACATTACAATGTACGGCTGGAGCAACTCCAGTTAATGTTAGTGAAATAGTATTTACGTACACGGATGAGGATGACTATGTAGCAGCAATTCCTAAAGATAACATTAGCTATAGTTGGTTAGCAGGAGACAAAGATACACTCTTAGAACCATACGAGAAAGTAGAATTCAGTATTCTCTTAGGATCGTACAATAACAGTACTAAGAACTTTACAAGTTCAATTATAGACACCCTACCAGGCCCAAATGATTGGTTCCAAATTGAAGTTAAACCACCTGGTGGGGCTGTGCTTCCAATAAAGAGAATGGTTCCACCAGAAATTGATAAGGTAATGATACTGCACTAATAAAATTAAATTCATAACTATTTATCATTTTTTCACTTATTTTTTGAGGTGGCACTAATGACTGAGCAATCCATTTTGAGCAGTGATGAAAGCCTTGAGGAAAGGATATCCAGAATAGAAAAAGATGTCGAAACTTTAAAGGGTTCAATAAAGAAGTTATTAATAGATTTAAGGGAAATACTCAATAACCTTGAAAATCCATTTCAAAACTTACAAGATATAGCTGAAGGTTTAATTCCAATAAAGCAAATAGATGAAAATAAACCCAAACAAAGATCAGAAGAATCTATAAAGGATACAAGAGAAGACAAAGAGAGAGCAGAGAAAAAAACTGAGGAAAAGAAAACTGTAGTAGAAGAGGTTAAAACAGAAACACAGTTTGACATAATCAAATTGTTAAATACAGTTGAATGGGTAAAAAAGGCTCTTGAAAAATACGATTCGAACACGTTAAAAACTCTACTAGATGTACTGGAGTTATCAGGTTTAATCAGCCCAGACTTTAAGAAAACAGTCATAAAATTAATAGACTTACTGAGTTTAGATTACTGCATCGATGAGATGATATTAGATCTTTACAGACTTTATAAGATAATAAATCCAGAGGATAGGAGTCTGGACTCAAAAATTTTAGAGCTTTTGATAAAAAGGTGGTAGTATGTCCAAGGAAGCAATATCTACAGCGATACTATTAATTGCAACTGTTACTGCAGTATCAGCGGCTGTAGCTGTAATAGTTCCAACTATTCACAGTATATCCGAAACGTATACGTCACTTGCAAGTAACTTAAATGAGAGAATTAAAACGGATATAAGTATCATATTCACTGGAGTGAGGTCTATTTCTACAGATACGGTCGAAGTAGTATTCTGGGTAAAAAACATTGGTAGCACAGATATACCATTTGAACTGGTAAATAAAAGTGATATATTTATTTATTCGAAAAATTATTATGTACATATACCAGTAAAAAACACTACGTATGTTGTTGAAAATGGAGACGAAGACGAATATTGGGAGATCGGAGAAACTTTGAAGTTTTCAATTGAAATTTCTGATTTGCCCAATGATGAATACGTTTTAACGTTTGTATTATACAACGGCATAAAAGATAGTGACGTGTTTTCATGGTGATATCATGGGATTCGGAACAGTTGTTGCTACGATTTTCTCAATAGCTATGATATTGATTTCCCTTCAACTGTTTGTAACTATGAGTATGTCGACCATAAAAACATTTGATTATAAATATAAATATAAAGTTAAGAAAATAGTCGAAATACTTCAAACCAAAATAGAGATAACAAACGTTACATACGCAAACGACACCTTAACAGTTGACATTGAAAATCGAGGATGTACAAAGCTAAACTTATCAAAATTTGACGCCTTCATATATAATTCAAGCTCGATAATATACTTGAGTAATTTTAGTATATATAAAGATATTGTAAATCCGGGTATATTTGATCCTTATGAAATTGCCAGACTTAAAGAAAACTTGAGTTTAAGTGGAGATTACGTGTTAATCGTTTGTACAGATAACGGTGTTTGTGATAGCTGTACATTTTATGCGGGGTGATCGTATGATTAAAGATGAACAAGACATTCTTTCAAGCGGAAATGTTGAAATAGATAAGAGATTAGGTGGTGGAATACCCATAGGTAGTCTAACACTAATAGAAGGTGAAAACGATACTGGCAAAAGCGTGATGTGTCAGCAGTTCACATACGGTAGCTTAATGCAAGGACATTGCGTAGCTTATTATACAACTGAAAATACAATTAGAAGTCTTCTATCTCAGATGGAATCTCTAAGCTTGGACGTATCAGACTTCTTTGCATGGGGATATCTAAAGATATTCCCAATTCATTTAGAGGGAATAAATTGGAGTAAGGAGAAGATGAGAAGGGTATTAAATTTAATGGCAAATCACATCAAAATTCTCAAGGAAGATGTAGTAATAATAGATTCATTAACGATGTTTGCAACTCACTCCACTGAAGACGATGTCCTAGAATTCCTCACGAAATTAAAGAATATATGCGATAGAGGAAAAACTATACTAATAACTCTACATAAGCATGCGTTTAAAGAGGATACACTTGTCAGAATTCGTTCTGCATGTGACTGTCATCTTGTTTTGAGAAAAGAGCTTGTAGAAGACAGATATATAAATGTACTTGAGGTAGCAAAGGTTAGAGGTGCTAAAAAGACTACAGGAAATGTAGTTAGTTTTGAAATACATCCAAGCTTCGGATTGAAGATAATACCACTCTCAGAGGCAAAAGCCTAATTTTAATTAAAAATTTAATTTAATATATAAAATATAATTAACCTACAAAACCTTAAATACCTTATTAACATAACAATAATTAGGATTATGATGAATTTGAAGCGACGTGTTGACTTCAGCTATAAACCTAAAAGTTTAGATGGTATTAGTGTAAACTTTCCGTTTAAACTTAAACAGAAAACTTGTTATAGTACTAAAAATTGTGATTTATATAAAATTTTACCAGATAGATTAAAAAAAGAAGTTAAGAAGAACTTTCACCTATTTGAATATTTACACATGCTTCCGATTGAAGAGATTGGTGTTCCAAAGTTTTATCCAAAACTCGATAGAAAACTTTCAGATATAGAAAATCCAAACGTTATATACCCCGTTGATGATCAGATTTACGTTCACATATATCCCGATTTTGAAGACGTAAGAAACTACTATATACCAATAGAACCAACGCTGCTAACTGGTGTTGAAGAATTACTAAGAGAAGTAGAGATCAAACTTGCGGATTATATTGCTGAAATAGATTTCAATCCAAAAAGTAGAGAAGAAAAAGAAAAGATATTAAAAGATGCTTTAAGGAAGATTTGCACGGTAAAAAGATCGATCCTCAATGATGAGTCTGGATTCCTTAGCCTATTCTTAAAGAGAAAAAATGAAAAGTTGGTTATAGACGAACAGAAGTACAGGGCTTTGGAATATGCATTAATAAGGGATAAAGTTGGTCTTGGGATTTTAGAGCCGTATATACGGGATAAATACATTGAAGACATAACATGTAATGGATTAGGCCCAATCTTTATAGAGCATAAGATATTTAGAAGTCTTAAAAGTGTTGTAGAATTTAAGAGTGAAGAAGCCTTAAACAGATTTGTTATTAGATTAGCTGAGAGAATAGGAAAGCCAGTTACGTATAAAAACCCAATAGTTGATGCAACACTCCCAGATGGTTCAAGGATAAATATCGTATATGGAAGCGATATAAGTAAAAGGGGTAGCAATTTTACAATAAGAAAGTTCAACGAAAAACCCTTTAGCATATTACAATTGATAGAATTTGGAACACTTGATTACATGATTGCTTCTTATCTCTGGATATTGATAAGTGAGGGAATGAGTGGATTTATTTGTGGTGAGACTGCAAGTGGTAAGACTACACTATTAAATGCTTTAACTGCTTTCATTAGACCCGATGCAAAAGTAGTATCGATTGAGGATACACCGGAACTTCAAGTTCCACATGAAAACTGGACGAGAGAAGTTACAAGGGGTAAAGCAAAGGTTGGTGAAGGTGAAGGTTCTGATGTCACGATGTTCGATTTACTGAAGGCAGCCTTAAGACAGAGACCGAATTACATACTTGTGGGAGAGATTAGAGGTGTAGAGGGTAATGTGGCTTTTCAAGCGATGCAAACGGGACATCCAGTAATGGCAACGTTTCACGCCGCTACTGTAGAAAAACTAATACAAAGGCTGACATCTGAACCTATAAACGTTCCAAAGACGTTCATAGACAACTTAAACTTTGTAGTAATTCAGAGTGCTGTCCGTAGACCAGATGGAAAACTCGTAAGAAGAGTTTTAAGTGTTAACGAAATAATAGGATACAACCCTCAAAGAGGAGGAGTGTCATATATTGAAGTTTTTACATGGGATCCTGCGACAGATACGCACATCTTCACTGGTTACGGTAGCTCTTACTTACTTGAGCATAAAATAGCTACGAAGTTAGGAATTCCTCCAAATAAAAGGAAGATAATATATAAAGAGGTTGAAAGACGTGCAAGAATTCTTAAAAAGTTACACGAGAAGGGTATAACAGATTTCTATGAATTCTTTAAGGCCCTTGCCAAGATTCAGAAAAGCGGAATTTTAAGCATAGAGGTGAAATAATGATAGCTAAGATTAGAGATAAAATCAAGGAGTTAGATGAAGAGAGATTAATAGACAACGATGTATTTTTTGTATTAACCTACATGGCCTCACTTTCAACTGCTAGGCTGAGTAGAAATAAAATCTTTGAAATGGTAGCTGAGAAGAAGGAATACTACGTAAGTAAATACTTTAAAAAGATCGTAAACCTTGTAAAGAATTGGAACTATGACTATGCAACCGCTTGTGAAATTATATCAAAAAAGGTAAAAAACGAGAGACTAAAAAGATTCTTCGATAGACTTTCAAATGCAATATCAGCTGGAGAACCAGAAGAAGTCTTCTTAAAAAGGGAATGGAAGGTATTCAAAACTATAAGAAAGGACGAATATGAGAGAAATCTTGAAAGTTTAAAGAAATGGACAGATGCCTATACATCTATTATAGTTTCAACAGCTCTAATATCTGTCGTATTTATGCTCTCGATAATCATATACAGTATTAAAAACCCAAAGGGGATTCTACACTCTTTGATAGTCGTTAATATCCTTGTATATCTGTTGAGCGTCTTTATACTGTATAAAGCTTCTCCCAAAGATAAAAAAACTCACAACTGTACCGTTAAATCAAAAGAGCAGAGGTTATTACTCTGGTTAACACCGATATCTGTCTTGTTATCAATATTATTCCTAATTTCGTTTATAACTAATAAACCAAATGGTTTGTTTTTGATTTTCTCGGCTATATCGCTACTACCAACTGCAATTCTATCGAAAATAGATGATACAAAGATAGATAAAAGAGATGAAGCGTTTACAACGTTTATAAGGAGTTTAGGATCTATAAAATCTGGAGCTGGTATATCAATGGCTGAAGCGTTAGGTAGGATCGATCAAAAGAACTTAGGAGAATTAAAGGAACAGGTACTAAAGCTTTATAAAATGTTATCAGTTGGAATCGATCCAAAAATCTGCTGGAACAAATTTATAGGGGAGAGCGGTAGCTATCTAATTCAGAAATTTACAAGTATATTCGTTGATGCCGTTGACTTAGGAGGAGATGCAGAATTGATAGGAGAAATCGTTGGAACTTCAAATCTTGAAATGGTCTTACTTAGACTTAAGAGAAAGCTAATTTCTTCTAGCTTTATAAATTTGATCATAGTTTTACATGCATCTATGGTAGCTTTATTACTGTTCATAGTTCAAATATTAGATATATTCTCTGGTAGCATAATCAAAATCGTAACTGGTGATGTTGTCAATATATCTGGCGTTGTGGACATTCCACTTGACATAGGTATTGTTTTACTTTCAAATGTTCCAATTGATCTTTTACAGAAATACGTATCTTTTCTAATTCTGTCTATGACCTTTGCAAACACCTTGGCTGCGAACATAGTTAAAGGTGGTAGTGTATTTCTCTATACGTTTTACGCATGCATATTCTTAATAATTTCTGGAATTTTATATATGGTTGTTCCTCCTTTAGTTAAATGGATTTTTAGTATACAATCGTTTATGGAGGTGAGAACTTGAGTTGGTTAGAAAAGGCTCTAACTGATATCACAGAATTACTAAATGTAAAAATAATATACGTTCTAATAGTAATCTTAGCGCTTGTCATAGCTTTAGTATTTCTCTTAAAGAGGAAATTAAAAAAGAAAATCGACGAAAGACTTGAGGAAATAGATCAGAAGTTAGACGAAGTCGTAAATGGCGATGAAGAACAAAACGTGGAAAATCTATCAGTTGAGGAAGACCATTTAGAAGATGAAAAAGAAGATGAAAAAACGGAAAAATTCGATGACGATCTCATAAAGACGATAGCTAAAGAAGCAAAAATCGAACAAGAAGAGGAAGTAGATTTACTGAGAGACTTAAAGGGTAAGGATATAGACGTAGAAGATCTAAAGAAAGAATTGGAAGAAGTCGTTGAGAGATTGAGAAAATTTAAATAACTCTTACATCTGCTTTTGGCTTTCTCCTTTTAAAAACGAAATCTTTAGCAGCAACTATTATGGGGCATTGAGGTAAACACCTCTTAGAGATATATCTTCTGCAAAAGTTCATATTTGAACAGTCTACTACATCGAATTTTTTTGTAATTAGATCAACGATGACTAGTGCTTTTATATTTTTTAATGAAACTGAAAGCTTAACAGTTTCTGAAATAAGCCTCATAAAACTATATAGATTTTAACTATATTAAAACCTTTCTTTTAACTTTGAAATTCTCTAACCGAAAATCTAAAATACTAATTATACTTATTATCATTAGGTGATGGAAATGCAGCCTCAAAACGAAATCGGAAAACTCCTCAAAATTTTATCACGCAACGGTGTATGCTCAATACTCTTATGCTTAGAAAAAAATCCTAAAAGGTTCTCTCAGCTTATGTTCGATGCAAGGTTAAACCCGGGAGTTCTAAACAGACATCTCAAATCGTTAATGCAGTTAGATATGGTCAAAAAAGTTTCAGATGAGTACATGCTAACTGAAAATGGGAAAAGGATTGTAGAAGTACTTAAACAGCTGATGAGAATCGATCACCAAACCCCATAGATTTCTCTACCACATTTAAAGCATCGTCCATTCTCGATCTTGTTCTCTAAAACTCTGTAAGAATACCGCTTTATTAGTAATTCTCCACAACTTGGACAATAGGTGTTTTCGTATCTATGTCCCGGAACGTTTCCGATATACACGTAGCTAATACCTTCTCTTTTAGCTATTTTAATCGCCTTTTCCAGTGTTTCAATTTTCGTCGGTGGATTGTTGAACATATACGCTGGAAAATACCTTGTGAAGTGAATTGGGATTTCACTACCTACGAACTTCAAATGATTCTCAACTACTTCCTTTATAGTATCTTCACTGTCGTTTACATCTGTTATAATTAAATTCACCATTTCAACATGAATTCCAAGTTTTACAGCTTCCTTTGCCGTTCTCCAAACGAATTTCGCTTTACCATTACAGTATTTCTCATACGTTTCCTCGTTGCCCTTTATGTCTATATTTATCGCATCTAATCCAGCATCTTTAAGCATCTTTAAAGCCATTGGAGTCATGTATCCGTTTGAAACCATTGTGTTGAGCAAACCCTTGTTCTTTGCAATTTTAAAGGCATCGAGCAAGAACTCAAAGAGAAGAGTTGGCTCGTTAAAACTGGCACACAGACTTATATCTCCGTGTCTTAAGGCTGTGTCAACGATCTCCTCTGGTTTAATAATTCTCTTCTTTATAGGTGGAGGTACTTTTGATAAATGCCAGTTTTGACACCAAGGACAATCGAGATTGCAGGAATACGTTGAAAAAGTTAAACTTGTGCTCCCGGGCTTAAAGTGAAAGAACGGTTTAATTTCAATAGGTCTACTCTCTACTGCACTTAGATTTCCATATGTTAGTGTTATTAGTTTTCCGTTTTTGTTCACTCTTACATTACAGAATCCGATTTCACCCTCATCAAGCTTGCAAAACCTCCAACACAACTGACAGACGACTTTACCTCTAACCCTTCTGTATAATTTTGCCTCCATTAATTGATTCTACTTCTGAAGTATATTTTTTATAACCCATTTAATTGCAAATACCATTAACTCTTCATCGCTGTAAGATAAAACATCGTAGTTTTCGCTTAAATACTCTCTAAATCTGTCGATATCAAAACATGCCGTATAAACCATTTTGATCTCATCTTCACTTAACTCTCTTTTACATCTGTTCTTCGCAGATATCAACTCCATAAATACGTCGTTCATCCTGTTGTACACTTCTGCTCCTTGGTCTTTGATCCACTCCTCTACAGTCCACTCTTTGTCTTCTTCAAATCCCTTACAGAAATCTTCTTTTACGATGTAGTAGTACTCCTCATTGCCAATTTTTACCCTTGCTAGGGGATAAAGTCTGCAAGAACTCGGGCGATCTTCGTATATCGTGCAACCTTCTTCACTCACAAATGGACATTTAGGCTCCATTTTTAGCATGACGACTGGTAAGCCAGTATAATATCCTATGTGCCATGTAGTGTACTTCTTTAAAAATTCAGTTGACGTTATCTTAAGTCTGTTTTTCATCCTTATTACATCGTATGGCGTTAAAAACAGATTTTGGTTCTTACAGCACTCGTTAAAGCATTCCAAGCCCTTATGACATAGAAATTTAAATTTATCTTTAAGTGTTAACGGCTCCGATTCCATACGAGATATGATATTTTGAATATATTTAGTTCTTGACGAAAAAAATTTATAAAAAAATCGTGATCTTCAGAAGGTGAAAGTAGTAGTAATAGGTGGCGGAGCAGCTGGAATGACTGCTGCATCGAGGATAAAAGCACTGCAACCGAGTTGGGACGTAAAAGTTTTCGAGAAAACCAACTTCGTCAGTCATGCCCCTTGTGGTATTCCATTTTACATAAGTGATACAGTTAGAAACTTAGAGGATCTGTGTACTTATACGCCTGAGTACTTTAAAGTAGAAAGAGGTATTGACGTGCATACGAATGCAAGGGTTATAGAAGTTGAGGAGGGATACATAACAGTCGAAGAGAACGGAAGGGATAGAGTTTACGAGTGGGATAAGTTGCTTTTTGCAACTGGTTCTAAGGCTTTAAAATTTGATTTTGAAGATTTTGATGGTGTATTTTATATAAACGGATTTGAAGAATTAGAATTGCTTAAAAGGAGAGTTCTCAAAGCTGAAAATATCGTTGTAATTGGATTGGGTTTTATTGGGGTTGAGATAGTAGATGCGATAATAAACTTGAAGAAAAAGCCTATAGTCATTGAAATGAAAGATAGACCACTTCCAGAATTCGATAAAGAAATCTCGGCAATTTTAAAACCTGAGATAGAGAGATATTCGAATCTCAGACTAAATGAGAGAGTTGTAGGTTTTGAAGGAAAGGATAAATTGGAAAGAGTTATAACGAATAGAGCTGAATACAAATGCGATCTTGCAATCGTTGCAATTGGTTTGGAGCCCAATACCGATATAGCAAAGGGTTTTGTTGAACTAGGCGTAAAAAATGCAATTAAAACCAATAGTAAAATGCAAACAAGCGTTGAAAACGTATACGCTGCGGGTGATTGTGCGGAAACCAAGAACTTAATAACTGGAAAGCAAGACTGGATACCCCTTGCAGTTCCAGCTAATAAAACTGGATACATAGCCGGGGTAAACATATCTGGATTTGAAATGCACTATCCAGGTTCTATAAAAAGCATTCTTACAAGTTTTCATGGCATAGAGATTGGAAAAGTGGGACTAAGTGAAACTGAAGCGATAGAGATGGGATACGATGTAGTGTCATCTTTTATAACTGCAAAGTCCAGTGCGAGATATCTACCAAACGATTTAATACATCTAAAAATGGTTGCAGAGAGGAACGGAAGAATATTGGGAGTTCAAGCAATAGGTAATGGCGTAACAATGAGGATATACGCTGCATCAGTAATGCTTTACAAGGGTTTTAACGTAGTCGATGCATTCCTTACAGAGCTTCCGTACTATCCAAAGTTTTCGAGAGTTTGGGATCCAATAGTGGTTTCTGCAAGAAGGATTTTCAGAAAGCTTAACATGCCATGAATAAAGCTAAATTGGGTATTTTACTTACAGTTGTTGGATTAATTTTGGATTTTACAGTTCCATCGCTACTCATAATAGATACAGCATTGGTCTTAATTGGTCTAGCTTTAATAGTATTGAGTTACAGTAGTTCAAATCGGAATAGACATTAAGTGTTCTGTTAAATCCTCTACATGCATAGCGAAATTGAACAGGCCATAAGAATTGGAAAACTCTTAGCAAGTTACAAGCTTGTAGATGGAGCAAGTGGAAATATGAGTTTTAGAGTTGGAAATAAGATAATTATAACAAAGACTGGTACAAATCTCGATGATTTAAGCAGAGAATCGTTTGTAGAAGTCGATTTAGATGAAGAAAATCCGTATGCTTCAAGTGATTTAATCGTACATAGAGAGGTATACAAAAACACTGATTACAAAGCGGTTCTGCACTGTCATGGTGTGTACAACGTTGTTCTTAGCTTTAAATTCAATGAGATAAAACCATTAGACTTGGAGGGTTCACTGTACTTCGGAAGTATAAGAGTTGTGAAGGGAGAGTTTAGAAGTAAAGAACTTGCAAAAAAAATCGCTGATGCGATAAGGGAGAAGGGAGTTGTAGTAGTAAGAGGACATGGAATTTATTCAGCTGGAGAAAATCTGAGGGAAGCGTTCAACAAGGCTTGTTACGTTGAGCATTCATGCGAAATAATATACAAACTAAATCTCCTCAACAAGTCTTAACATAGCATAAGCTGGAAACAGTTTCGAGTAGTCACCGTAGAGATCTGATAACTTTACACACTCACAAACTTCCTCAACTAAGAACTCACCAATCCCGCATGCAAAAACCTTCATACCTTTTTTAAGCTTTTTACTTATAGCTTTTGAGAGCATATCCTTCATAGACTCCTTAGCTTCGAAAGCAATCTCTTTGGCTTTTTCTAATCCCAGTTCCTCCAAATCGCAACAAACGGTTCTTGCAAGCCTTCTGAGACAGTCTTCATAGCTTTTTCCTTTTCCATCTGGAGTATCGCATATGTAATCTTCTTCACTTATGTCACCTGTTACCAAAAATACATCCGCTGTAATTGCAAAGTACTCTGGACATAACGGAGCTTTTTCAAATTCTTTTAATATATAAAAAACTGGCGTTCTCAAAATTCCGAAGTACAGCAGTTCCCCCCTTTTTAGCCTTTCAAAATCCGTTTTTCCAGCTTCGATATCATCACTAACTGGTATGATATCTGTAGTTGTAGAGCCTATGTCTACGAATAGAAAGTTTCTGTATCCTTCCGTAAGCAAAAACCTAACAGATGCAACCCAATTACTTGCAGCAAAATCTCTTGGATTTTTTATCTCTTTATGCAGTTTTCCATTTAAATCTAAAAAGTAAACGTCTCTGAAAACCCTTTTGCAGAGACTCGTGACAAATTGTATTCCCTCATCCTTGTTTTTGAAAGCATCAGAAAGTTCAGCAGTTATTACAACTCCAACCCTTTCAGGCTTGTACTTTTCAGATATCTTAACTAAAACGTCTTTCAATCTTTCTCTATACCTCCAAATCGGATGGTATATTATCTCATAACTGTTATGCGTTGCGACTTTGATATTTGCTCCACCTATATCAATTCCTAAAGAACTCATCTAACTTAACCTCCTTAAAAGAAAACTCCTGATAATCGTATCCAACTGGATACAGCTTTGATGCTATTGAATGCGGTGGAAAAAAATGCCCTAAATGCGTTAACACAACCTTTTTAGCGTTTATAACTTTTGAAAGCTCTAATGCTTCTTTTGCGTTCATGTGCTTTCTAAATTTACCACTTGGAGCTAAAGCCTCAACTATAAAGAGATCTGGATTCATGATCTCCGCTAAACTCCTACTTGGAATTTCTCTGTTCGTGTCTCCACTTATGACTACTTTATATCCATTCCAAGTCATCATCACACCAACTGCTTCAACTGGCGGATGGTTTACTTTGAATAGCGTAAACTCAATTCCAGCTATTTTGAAGGGTTTATACTCTTCGACTTCAACGGGCTTATACTCCAAAAACCTCATGTACTTTCCGATGTCTTCATGAATCTGAGGAGTTGTGTAAACCACTACATCATCTTGAACTCTGTAAAACTCTCCAAAACCACCGAAGTGATCGAAGTGACAGTGTGTCCATATGACTGCATCAACTCTTTCGATTTTGTTGTCTAACAGCTGCCGTCTTAGATCTGGGGAAGTATCGATTAGAATAACTTTTCCGTTGTTTTTGACTAAAACTGAAAACCTCTTCCTCTCCCAGCCTCTTCTCCTTGCATCTTCACAAGTCTTACAGTGACAGTTTATGACGGGAGTTCCAGTAGAATCTCCAGTTCCTAAAAGCTTTACAATCATAATCAATAGGAAGCCTTAAGCTTTAACCTATCCTTGATATCTCTAATAGCATTAAGTAGATCTTCTTGTCGAAGCTCTTTTCTTCCATCTAACAGTGCCTTTAATACAGCTTCTCTAACAACTAGTTTTATCTCTGCACCGGTAAATCCATCGGTTTCCCTGACGAGCTCATCTATGTCTATATTCCCTTTGATCTTAGCTAATGCTATCTCAAAGATCTTTTTTCTTATGAGTTCACTTGGCTCTGGAAACTCTACAATTTTATCAAATCTCCTCCAAACTGCTGGATCAAGAAGACTAGGATGGTTCGTTGCAGCTATTAACAGTACTCCATCCTTAACGAGGCTAATCTCATCAATGCATTTCAGCAACGTGTTTACAGCTCTTTTGATTGCTGCATGCTCGTCACTAGTTCTCATTTTAGCAATGTAATCGAATTCGTCTATGAAGAGAATACATGGATTTAAAAGTCTTGCAATTTCAAAAACCTTCTCGATATTCTTAGAGGTCTCCCCTAGGTATTGGCTTGTTATCATTGAGAGTCTAACCTCCACTAATGGAAGATAGAGTTTTTTGCTTAAAGCCCTTGCAGTAGTAGTTTTTCCTGTGCCGGGTGGGCCTATGAACAGCAGTTTTCCAACATCGACTAACCCTATCTGTTTTAGGTAATCCCTCTCCTTTATAGCTACTTCTAACTTTCTTATCTCCTCCATTTGCTCATCACTTAATGCCACTTCTTCAAATTCTACTGGTATTTCTTCTGGAGAGAATATTCTTACTAGTCCAAGCATTTCTCTTGTTTCTTCGTTCTTTTCCAATTCGGAAATCTTTTTTTCGAGCCATTCCTTATCTCCATGCTTTGGCAAGACGTAGCTCTTAGCTGATTCATAGGAGATATCTAAATGATCGAAGTTTTGATAATAATAGGCTAAAACTGGATTACGCCTTATAACGTCTAAACCTTTAGAAGCGAGCCATTTGGTTGCGAGTTCAAATGAGGTGATCTTAAGCTGTTTTGAGAAGTTGTTTAAATCTATAAACGGTAAGCTCGTATCGACTTTACCAGCGTATTTTTCAGCGATGTCTTTCTTAACTACTAATGGTCTCTTTAAACCAGAACCGTAAAACAGTTTTCTAATATCCTTTGGAATATCGTCCTCGCTAAGCTCCTCATACCTGTTGTATATCTCCGCTGTCAGTAATAGTTCTACGAGTTTTATCTGGCTCACTTCTTATCAAAGTATCTCATTGATTTTAAAGATTTTGGAAATCGATAACGAAGTATATAAATGAGTTCACTGACCATTCTTTAAACAGTAGATGACAAAGTTGGCAATTAGGTTAACCTAAATGGAGTAATAAATCAATCACGATTTTTATCTAGTTGCCAAAGATTGTTCTTCTTTAAAGTTTTTAAATCTGTGCATGGACGAAGACTATAAGCATATTAGATGATGTTTACGAACTTCTCGTTAAGATAAAGGGGAAGAGGTGAGGAGCAATTTTGATGTGCTTTTAATAGCTTTTGGAGTGAAGAAGAATCTGAAGATCTTAAAAGAGAAATCAGAGGGGAATGGATGCAATAATTGAGATATTCAGAGTATCGAGAGATCTGGAATAGAGATTATACTCTTTCGACCAAAAATATTTATACTACTTTAGCTACATTATCTACTATGACTACGAAGTCTATAAGGATTAGCGAAGAAACCTATAAGAAACTGGTTGAATTGGCTGGGAAGTTGCAGGCTGAGTTGAAGAGGCCAATATCGATAGAAGATGCGATAAGATACCTGATGAAAAGGAAGTTAAGTGATTTGGCAGGTTCCTGGGATGTCAGCGATGAAGAGGTGAGAGAAATCAAGGAATCTCTAAGAAAGGGGTGGAGTGCTTGGAAGTCCTCTGCTTAGACACGGACATTTTGATAGACCTTTTAAGGGGAGAATCAAAAACTGTAGAGGAGATAAAGCAACTCGAAGATAAATTCGAGCTTGTAACGACCGCAATAAACCTCTTTGAGCTTTACTACGGAGCATATAAGACTGGAAGGGAAAGAAATATTGAAGCCGTTAAAGAAGTTGCAAGAAGGGTTGAAGTTCTAAATTTAACCGAGAAATCAGCGGAAATCTCTGGAAAGATATTAGCTGAGTTGGAAAAAAGAGGAGAAGCTATAGATTTTAGAGATGTTATGATCGCTGGAATAGTGATTGAAAACAACATAACTCTTTACACGAGGAACGTGAAGCATTTCAAAAGAATAGAAGGAATAAATTTATACAGAATTTAATCTTCGCTTTATATTACACTGATTTAAACAGTAGATCAGAAAGTTGGCAGTTAAGTTGGCCTAAATGGAGTAATAAATCCATTACGATACTGTGAAGGGCGAAATTTCCAGCTTACAAGGAGTGTGAAAACTTAAATTCTTCAACGATTTCTGCTGATTATGAAAAGTGGTTACGA
>CAZFII010000010.1:0-15800 GCA_964518925.1 uncultured archaeon | reverse complement strand
ATCCACATGCAAGAGATGGAAAAATACTAAGTAAGACGCAATTAATGGCTAAGCCTGAGTAATCTTTAAATTTTTATATTTTTATTCTCTCACTTAGATAATCTTTTTAATCGTCAGATCACAATTTTACTATGTGGGAAAAAGTTACCAATAGAATAGTTGACTTTATTCGTAATACTGTCAAATCTGCAAATGCTGATGGTGTTGTAATTGGAATCAGTGGTGGAATTGACAGTGCAACCACTGCGTTTCTATGTGTTAAAGCGTTAGGCAAAGATAGAGTTCTTGGATTGATAATGCCAGAAAAAGGTGTTACAAAAGAAGAAGATGTTGAAGATGCATTGGAAATCTGTAAGATTCTCGGAATAAGACATAAACTCGTTTACATAAATCCAATGGTTGAAGCTTTCCTGAAAAACTTGAATAAGGGTAGTGATATAGCTGTTGCAAACTTAAAGCCTCGAATAAGGATGATAATAAACTACTACCATGCAAACACTTTAAACTATCTCGTAGCTGGTACTGGAAACAAAAGCGAACTTTTAACTGGATATTTCACTAAATACGGTGATGGAGGTGTAGATTTCTTACCAATAGGAGATTTGTACAAGACTGAAGTGTTTGAGCTTGCTAGGTATTTAGGAGTTCCAGAAAAGATAATTAAAAAGACACCTTCAGCAGGACTTTGGGTTGGTCAGACAGATGAAGATGAATTGGGAATAACATATGCTAAGCTTGACACAATTCTAAAGGCTTTGGAAAAGGGATACAAACCAGATGAAATTCCAGAAAAATTCGACGTAAGCTCTGATGAGGTAAAACACGTAATTGAACTCTTAGAAAAGAATAAACATAAGAGAGAAATGCCACCAGTAGTAAAACTTAGAGATTTACTTGATTGATCGGCTTCTACAGAAATTTTTCAAGTGTACTCCTCTAAACTCTAACCAATCTTTTAGTTTTCCAGTTATGAATATCTCGACTTCTCTGAGTTCTTTTACTTTAGTGCAACCCGTTAAAAACATCGCGATTTTGAAACCTCGTTTGAAGTATTCTATTTTTTTCTTGACCTCATCATAACTCTCCACTGCTGACTTTAAAAAGGGTAAAGCAGAGCTTGAAACTTCGGCACCTAATGCAATGCTCTTTGCAATATCGATTCCATTTCTTATTCCTCCAGTTGCGATAACGGGCAAAATGTTATAGCAATCAACAATACTAAAGGCTGTTGGAATTCCCCAATCCCAAAAGTCTTTTCCAACCGCTTTCAAAACTTCATCTCCAGTTCTATAGGTTTCAACGCCACTCCAAGAAGTTCCTCCTTTACCACCTACATCTAACGCATCAACTCCAGCATTTTTTAACATAATTGCAACATCCCTGCTAATACCAGCACCTGTTTCCTTAGCAATTACTGGAACTTTGATTTCCTTACAAACCTCTTTAATAGCGTTCAGGCAACCTTTTGCGTTCAAATCTCCTTCAGGTTGAATAACTTCCTGTAAGAAGTTCATGTGAATTGCTACTGCATCAGCATCTATCATTTCAACAGCTCTTTCAACGAATTCTACACCATACTTTAAAACCTGTGGTAATCCAACGTTTGCATATATAAACGCATTTGGTGCATAATCCCTAACAACTGTAAACGTGTCTATAAACTTCTCTTCCTCAATTGCAACCCTCTGACTCCCAACACCCATTCCTATTCCAGTTTCTTCAACTGCAATAGCTAAATTCTTGTTTATATCCTTTGTATCTGGATGTCCACCAGTCATAGATGCAATCAAGAAAGGAAAACTCAATTTTTTTCCAAAGAATTTTATTGAAGTATCGATTTCATCAAAGTTTATCTCAGGAATTGCCTTGTGAATTAGCATCACGTCCTCTAGTCCCGTATAACTCGACTCGACATCTCTACTTAGACATATCCTTATGTGATCGATTTTTCTCTCAGACGTTTTCACAAGATCACCTTAGTGCCAACTCTTTCACCTCTAAGAAATCTTTCGATGTTTTCAGCAGTCCCCTTGAATATGAAAACATCACATCTCCTTTTAATATTAAAGATCTTTTCAAGTTTTCCTCGCATACCTCCAGTCACATCACTTTTTCCAACAGCTAAACTGATAAATTTAAGCATAGATTTATCAAACTTTTCTGAAACTTTTCCATCGATGAGTATTCCATCTACATCCGTTGCAAATCCTATTCTGCTAACGTTTAAGTTATCAGCGAGTTTAACAACTATTTCATCACCAGAAATAACTTCAAACCTACCTTTATTGTAAACCATATCTCCATGAAAGACTAACAGAAATCCCTCATCTATCATTTCCTTCAAGAATTCAAAGTCGAATTTAAAAGTTAGGGGATGAATTGGTAAAACTGGAACTCCTAAATCCAAAAGTGTTTCACATATCATCTCGTTTAGCTTCTTACACGCTATATGAGTTTCAGCTACGCCGTAAACGTCTTTTCTCTCTTTCAATTTGTACTTTTCAACGTAAGGATGTCCAAAGGATCCAACACCATGAACTAATATTAAATTTTCACGATTTCTTGCTATCACTTCGCATATCTCTCTGATCTTATCTAATCTCGCCACGTTGAAGACGTTCTTCTTTTTTTCAGTTATTACCGAACCGCCTATTTTAAGAATCTTCAATTCTGACACCCTCTTCGTTACATTTCACGATAATTCCCGGGGCGTTGTCCTTAGCGATTCCAAATATGCAACCCCCTCCACCCGCACCCGTAATCTTTACCCTAAATCCTTTTTCTTCGAATTCTGCAATTTTTTTATCTATTTCTGGAGTGCTAACACCTATCGCCCTTAATAGCGATTGATTTATACTTATAAGTTCTTCTAAAATCTTTAAATCGTTTAGATTTCTATAAGCTTTAATTGTTATTGAATCTATTGCATCGAATATCTTCTCAATGATGTCACTATGCCTCTCTCTGAGTTCTGCAACCTTTTTAACCATTTCCGCCGTGGATTTCTCACCTAAAACAACTATAAATAAACTGTATGGAATTTCCGCTTTTCTCCTCTCTGGAATTAACCACGAACCACCAAAAGTCGATACAAATGGATCAGTTCCACTTGCCCTTCCCTGAACGTCTAACTCTACGGCTTTAGCTATTTCAAAAATCTCTTCATTACTTAAACCAGCTTCAAACTCTTCACTTAAGGCTTTGAGAGTTGCAACAGTTACAGCTGATGAGCTACCTAAACCAGAACTTATAGGTATCTCACTACGAATTCTAATCTCAGCACCACTTATATTCTTATATTCACAAAACCTCTTTACGGCATAGCTTACATACGGATGAACCTTAAAATCTAAACCAGTTTTTCCCAATGGAGAAGTTATCTTAAAATCACTACTCTTTTCAACTTCTACGTAACATCTAAGACTTATAGCGGAAACTAATGCGTGTCTTTTGTAAACTACGGCATGTTCTCCAAACAGTATTATCTTACCGGGTGCTGATGCGATCATCAACTCTGAATATGGAATTCTATTTAAAGCGTTTTGTTTACTTTAAACTATGAAGATCGTGTTTCATCCAAAGTTTTACGAAGTTTACACCTCTGATCCAGCAGCTGAAGCTGGAAGAATGGAAGCAATAGTTGCTGAACTCAAAGATTTTGAATTTGTAGAGCCAAAACCTGCGACAAAGGATGATATACTACTTGTCCATACTGAAAGACATTACGAATACGTTAGAAGTCTTACAAAAGTCTACGAAGTAGCAGTTTTAGCAGCTGGTGGTGCAATAGAAGCTGCGAAAATCTCTTTCAATGAACCTGCATTTGCAGCTATAAGGCCACCGGGACATCATGCCAGCCCAGACAGTTGTTGGGGATTTTGCTATTTCAACAACGTAGCGATTGCTGTTAGAAGGCTCATGAAAGATGGATTAATTAAGAAAGCTGTAATAGTGGATTTCGATTTGCACTTTGGAGACGGGACAAATAATATATTTAGGGAAGATAAAAACGTTGAGTACTTTCACATGCCATCTGATGATATAAACAGTATAGCGAAGTTCTTAGAAAAAAATGAATACGACATAATAGCAGTTTCTGCTGGTTTTGATAGGCATAAAGACGACTGGGGTGGAATTCTTGAGACTGAAGATTACAAAGAGATTGGTAAAATAATAAAGGAGTTTGCCGAGGAGAGATGTGATGGAAGGAGGTTTGCAGTATTAGAAGGAGGATATAATCACTCAGTTCTTGGCAAAAACGTTAGAGCATTTGTTGAAGGGTTAAAGTGATTTAAAAATTAATTATTATATTTTGGATAAAGACTGAATGTGTTAACTTAGTGCGATAAAGCATAAATATTCAATATTTAAAGCTTACGCCCTTAAGTTAACACGTCGGTCGTGACACCACATTGTGGATGATCTTAAATAGTTCATCAACGATGTTGCATTGAATTGTTGTATTTTGAAAGACTAAACGTAAAAGCGAATACACCTAATATTTAAATTTTTTGCACGAAGTGAACATATGCAGTAAATACTAATAAGGAAATACTAAGATCATGTGGGATTGGAAGATACTGCGACCAGATGCGATAGCAGTTTGGAAAGATCCAATTGTAAAAGAGAGACTGAGTTGGTATTACAAAGTCATGAAGAATGAACTTCCAGCTAAGTTTGTAATTTGCAAGAAAATAGAGGTTGAAGATTTTAAAGGATTGGAAATCGATGAGCTTTGGAAGATTCACGATGAAAAGGTTAAGGTTTTCGATGAAATGCTAAACGCCGTTAAAGATGACAAGATCGATATAAACAAAATTCCAGATAAGAATCCAAATCTCTTAGATTTAAAAGTCGAAATAGCCTATAAAATCCTTGAGAGTTGCGAGTTTTGCGAAAGGAGATGTAGGGTTAATAGAAAAGAAGGAGAAGTAGGAGTTTGTAATGTAAAGCATCCAAACGTTCACAGTTACTTCCATCATTACGGTGAAGAATCGCCACTCGTTCCAAGTGGAACTATATTCTACGGCGGATGCAACTTCAAATGTGTTTTCTGTCAGAATCACGATATAAGTCAAGAATATCCACAAGGAGGTGTTGAAGTAGATGCTAAGAAACTTGCTTTAATTCAAATGGAGCTTAGAAAAGAGGGAGCGAGGAATATAAATCACGTTGGTGGAGATCCTACACCAAATCTACACGTGATACTTGAAAGCTTTAAGTATCTAAATGTCAACGTTCCACAACTGTGGAACAGTAATATGTACTGCAGTGTTGAGACGATGAGACTCCTTAGAGAAGTTATAGACATATGGCTACCAGATTTAAAGTATGGAAACGATAGGTGTGCTGAAAGATTGAGCTTAGTTAAGAACTATTGGAAAGTTGTAACGAGAAACATAAAATGGGCACATGATTGGAGCGATATAATAATAAGACACTTAGTTTTACCAAATCATTTAGATTGTTGCACAAAACCTATTTTGAAATGGATTGCAAAAAATTGCCCAAGAGCTTTGGTAAATATAATGGAGCAGTACAGACCGATGTTTAAAGTTTTAAAGCATCCGGATAAGTACAGCGATATAAATAGAAGACCTAGTATCAAAGAAATGGAGGAAGCATATAAACTCGCAAAAGAGTTGGGAATTGTTTACGAGCCTGTTAGTTAACTTGATTAACAATGAATTTAAAATTCTACCGATGTTTACAGCATTCGCTCCAGCATTAGTCGATTACATACATCTAATAGATAATTATCCACAGAAAGGGGGACATGCATTAGTTAAAAAGACTTACAAAATGCCCGGCGGAGCTGGATGCAATGTAGCACACAACATAGCGAGATTAAACGTGAAATCAACGATATTCACAACGCTTGGAAGGGATAGCGATGCCGAATTTTTTGTAAAAAATACTGCCGCGAAAGTTGTGGCAGAGTACACACATGAACTAACTGGAAGAGTGGATATATACGTTGATTCAAGCGGTGAAAGAACGTTCTTTGTTCATCCAAACGCTGCGGGAAAACCGTATGTAAAAGTCAAACCAGATGAGTATTTATACCTTGATCCGTTTCCAAGTGATAAAAGCTTTGAAGTACAATTAAATGCTGCAAAAAATTCTGAGAGTTTTGTAATATTAAATCCGGGGTTTCCATACGTATCCTTAGGATTTAAAAAGTTGTCAGAGCTATTGAAATATGTAGATATGCTCATACTATCGGAGTTCGAGTTTAAATACCTTGGTGCAAGTGTTAAAGACATCTTAAAACTCGTAGATTACTTAATCATAACTCAAGGAGATAAGGGAAGTAGATGCTACACGAAAACCAAAAGCTACAAAGCTGAAGCGTTTAAAGTTAAACCAGTTGATACAACTGGTGCCGGTGATGCATTTGCAGCCGGTTTCATATACTGCTTTATGAACGAGATGCCTCTAGACATCTGTCTAAGAATTGGTAATTTCTGTGGAGCTTATAATGTTAAAAGAGTTGGTGCAAGAAATTTCCCAAGTTTAGATGAAATTGAAAGTATCCTGTCCAAGCTCTAAACATTTATATTTCTAAAACGAATCTTGAGCAATGGATTGGAAGAATTGGAAGCATATAACAAAACTCGATCCAGACAAAAACAATACAGATGAGATTATAAGAGTTGTTGCAAGAAGTGGAACCGACGCAGTAATGATTTCAGGTACTCAAAATGTAACCTATGAAAAGGCTAAAAGATTACTCGAAAAGATAAAACGTTACGATTTACCAACTATAGTAGAGCCATCAGATCCATCAAACGTCGTATACGATGCAGATTACCTATTCGTTCCAATCGTTTTGAATTCAAGGGATTCTGAATGGATTGTTGGAAAGCATAAGAGTTGGATTCACATGAACTATGAAAGAGAAGACTTCTTTAAAATCTTAGATTCAACAGTATTTGAAGGATACATAGTTTTGAATCCAGATTCAGCAGTTGGAAAAACTACGAAAGCTATAAGTGAAATAGATGAAAAAACCGCAGCATGTTATGCAATTGTTGGTGAGAGGATTCTAAAACTTCCAATAATCTACGTTGAGTACAGTGGTAAATTCGGAGATCCGAAAGTAGTTAAAGAGATAAAGAAAGTCTTAAGGAATGCAAGGCTTTTTTATGGAGGTGGAATAAACAGTAGGGAAAAAGCAGAAATCATGCTAAAATATGCAGATACGATTATAGTTGGAAACGTGGTATATGAGGACATAGAGTCTTACATTGAAACTATTCCATGAAAGCTGTTTGGCAATTGTTAAGGCTTGAACATGGCATAATGTACGGTATTGGAGTATTAGTTGGAATATACATAGCTGATCAGAGTTATAACGATTTTTTAAGGATTGTATTTGGGTTTTTGACGGCTTTATTCTTACAAGCTTCTGCCTTTGCCCTAAACGATTACTTGGATTACGAAGTGGATTTGGTAAATGAGAGATTTGATAGGCCATTGGTAAGAGGGGAGCTAAAAAGGAGTCATGCACTGATACTTGCTTTGCTACTCCTTCCATTCGGGCTTGTGTCTGCATCGCTTATATCTCCTACAGCTTTAACATTCGCTTTAGTGATGGTTCTCGCTGGATATCTCTACGACTTCAAGCTTAAAGAGTATGGATTTATTGGTAACGTGTACATAGCGCTTTCTATGGCTGCCCCATTTGCGTTCGGTAGTATCGTTGCATTAGATAAAATTACCAACAGTGTACTGTTGCTGTCTTTAATTGCATTTCTATCTGGATTGGGGAGGGAAATTATGAAAGGAATAGAAGACGTTAGAGGAGACTCTATAAGGAACGTTAGGAGTATCGCAAGGGTTAAAGGACTAAAATTTGCATCTAGACTCTCTGCAACACTCTTTTTACTTGCAGTCGTTCTTAGTTTTTTACCAGTTTTATTTATAAAAAATTATTTTGATATAAAATATATAATTCCAATATTTGTAGCGGATGTACTGTTTGTATACACAGCTTTTAAATTGGTTAAGGAATACGATAAGGAGAGTATAAAAAGGTATAGGAAGAACACTTTAATTGCAATGTCTTTTGGCTTAATCGGCTTCCTTATTGGAGCTTTTTAATGACTTATTTAAAACGTAGGCAGCTAATATCAGTATCCCTAAATTCAGCAGTATTCTGTATATCGGTGCATATTTATAGCTTATCCAGATGTTTATCAGTTCGTTGAATGCAAAGTACAATCCGCAGATCGAGATTATTACCAGTATTAGAGAGATTATCGGAATCGTTTTCTTTATAACCTCTTTAACCTCCAAATCAAAGCACCTCCTAAAGCAAATATACAAATTATCAACTCAAATCCGGGAACAGCACGAGTGTATTTAGCGTATTCAACTGGTGTTGGTGTAGCTCTAACTTCAGGTTTTACGAATTTCTCCACTTCGAACTTCACTTCTTCTTCACTGATATTCTTTGGAATCTTTTTAGTTGGTGCAAGGTTTAAGCATCTACTCCAAGACTTTACGAGATAACTACTTCTCCAAGCTTCTAACTTCACTAAGTAGTTGTAGTTCTTTGGAACATCTAATGTGCTTTCAACTATTGTAGTTTTTCCACTTGTGATGTTTAAATCAAGCCACTTCTCTGAGGCTAAGACATTCGATTCAAACTGTACAGCCTTTATATGAAATCTAACACTGTAATTCTTTAAAGAATCTATGTAAAACCTCGTCAAAACCTTTACACTATCTTTTTCAACAGATTTTATCTCAAAATCGACATCTCTTAGGAACACTTTTAATTCCCTATCCTTTGGGATTAGAGTTTTTAGATTCCTAAGTGTCAATCCCGTAGATGAAATAGTTTTACCGTTTTTTTCGATTTTAAAGAGAACTCTGTAATCTCTATCCTTTTCGAATGATATCGTTGTGTTTAGCTCGCAAGCCTCATCTGGTAATTTCAGAATCTTTCTCTTTAGAAGTATACCAGTATATCTATCGTAGACAGATATCGAGAGGTTTGCACCACTTAAATCCACTTTGTTTACCTTTATGAAAAACGTTATGTCTGCACTACTGTCGTTTACAGACTTTAACTTCAAATCTACATTCTCTATGTATGCGTATTCCCTTTTCTCATGTGCAAAGAAAGATAAAGCGATTGCAACAGCTATAATTGCCAATAGGCTTACAACAACAAATCTTTCGTTCACAGTGAAATTTTGTGAAAGATTATTTAAGCTTTTACGTGCTAAATTGGGATACGTCCACTTAAAGCGTATATCCAATATTTAAATTTTTGCACGAAGTGGAGAATGTGTTAACTTAACGCGAAAAGCATAAATATTCAATATTTAAAGCTTATGCCCTTAAGTTAACACGTCAGAAGTGGACACATTTCTGCTATTTATCAATTTAGAAATGTTTAACCTTCTTCTAAAAAATTTTAATGAAAAGATAATCGGCTACATTATGACGTCACAACCAGATAATTTTTAATACATTCAAAAATTCAACTGTCAAGATTTAGATTTCTCTGGAATTTGAACGTATGTCGTGACACCACATTGTAGACGATTTAAATCAACAATTCTATAAATTTAAAGACTTATCGTGAACCCACTTCTCGCCGTTGTAATAAACCTCTTTTTTCCAAATCGGTAGAGTTGTTTTTACGGTTTCTATTCCATCGATTAGTGGTTTCCAAACATCTTTTCTGCTTTTTCCAACAACTGCTATGTATACTATATCGTCTTTCGGTAATACTTTTCCAACTCTATGAAAAACCTTAGCGTTGGCTATATTTGTATAATTCATCAACTTCTTCTCGATTTCTTTGATTTTTTCATATAAAAATTCTTCATACGCCTCGTATTCTAACCACTTAACTTTTTTCCCATCAGAAATCTCCTTAACAAAACCTATGAATAACCCGATTGCACCACACTCTTCAACGTCTGCCCTTTTTACCTTTTTTACAATAGAATCAACTGACTCAAACTCTGGAGCCTTTAGTACATCGTTTACGTTATCAACTAATGGAACATTAAATCCCAAGATCTCTCTCAGATACTCTGGTTTAAAATCTATAAACGCTGAGAAGTCGAATAAACTTGCCAACAGTCTAACGACTTCAATCAAGTTTATCGAAGTTTTAAGCTCAAAATCCGAATCAATGGATTTGCATTCGATTACCTCTCCGTTTCTTATCTCAACAACTTTTCCAAATCTTTTTAACTTATCTTTTAAATCATTCCAGTTTTTCGGTATGAAAATCTTCATAAAATCCCTCCGCAAAACAAATCTTGCACGATCTTGCATCTAATATCGATTTTACTTCCATCAACTACGACCTCAGCACAACTCGCTAAAGACAATCTGGGTTTTGTGGGACTTCCAGGACAAATCACTACGACGTTTTTAAACTTTTCAACTACAAAACGATGCACATGTCCAAATATCAAGACGTTAACTCCTAATTCCATAGCTTTATAACCCAAGTCGTGGAATTCATTCAAATAATTTCCTTTATGTATCAATCCAAATCTTACCTTTTCGACTTCAAAGACTCTTACTTCTGGTAGCTCCGATTTTACTCTTTCGTCATCACTATCGCCGTGAACAGCTATTAAATCGTATTCAGAGAATTTTTTATAAACATTATAGCTATCAAAATCTCCAGCATGAACGACAAAATCCGAATTCTTTATTAAGTCTTCAAGCCTCTTTGGTATGTTCCACTCTTTTAGATGTGTATCTGAAACAAGGATTAACTTCTTCATCTCAAAGCTCTTAATGCGGCATCTTTCATAACACTTATCGGAGCATCTAAACCCGTCCAAATCTCAAATGCCTTTGCACCCTGATAAACCAGCATGTCTATTCCGTAGACTACTTTACATCCCCTCTTCTTTGCTTCAGATATTAACCTCGTCTCTATCGGATTGTAAACTATGTCAAAAACGACTACATCTTCAAGCATCGATACTGGAACTGGTAGCTTCTGCTCAAAACCCTTCATTCCAAGTGGTGTGGCGTTTACAATTATATCTACTTTACCTCTAAGCTCTTCTATTTTGTCGTATGAATGGAATATACATTCACCGTATCTTCTAATCTTTTCTGCAACTTCTAATCCTCTAGATGCTGTTCTATTGGTTAATATCACTGTAGCACCTCTTTCAACTAAGGCAAAAGCTATTGCCTTTCCAGCACCTCCGGCACCAACGACTAAAGCTACTTTATCCTCAATCTCTACTCCGTTTTCTTCCAGTGCCATGATTGCACCGTATGCATCTGTATTGTAACCAATCATCTTTTCTAAATCGATTGTATTAATCGCTTCGATTTTAGAAGCTAAGCTGTCAGGCTTAACAAATTTTAGAACTTCTTCTTTATATGGAATCGTTACGTTTAAACCCTTAAATCCTAAAGCCTTAGCACCAAAAACGGCTTTTTCAAGTTCGTTTGGCTTAACTTCAAATGCTAGATAAGTTCCTTCAATTCCTAAATACTTCAATGCAGCATTGTGCATTGCTGGTGAAACAGAATGTTTCACTGGATATCCAATTAGTCCGAGATAAACGTTACTCATGCTCTTCACCCGGAACTACAACGGGATACCTTCCAGTTAAGCATGCTAAACAATAACCTTTATTACCTCCAGATTTTTCAACGGATTTGAGCAATCCGTCAATACTCAAGTATGCCAAGCTATCAGCGTTCAAGATCTCTCTGATTTCTTCTATAGTATGGCTTGAAGCTATTAGTTCTTCTCTCGTTTTCATATCTATGCCGAAGTAGCATGGTGCAATTATAGGTGGACTTCCAACTCTGAAATGTACTTCTTTGGCTTTTGCATTTTTAAGCATACTTACTATTTGCTTTGAAGTTGTACCCCTAACGATACTATCGTCGACTAACACAATTCTCTTTCCAGCTACGTTCTTTTTAACTACGTTAACCTTTAACCTAACAGATAGCTCCCTCATCTTTTGTTCTGGCATTATAAATGTTCTTCCAACATATCTGTTCTTTATCAGAACCTCAGTATATGGAATTCCAGATTCCTGTGAATAACCAATGGCAGCAGTAGTTCCACTATCCGGAACTGCTGAAATTACATCTACGTCAGCCGGTGCCTCTCTAGCAAGTCTTCTACCCATTCTATTCCTTGCTTCGTATACACTTACACCGTCTATAACGGAATCTGGGCGAGCGAAGTATATGTATTCAAATATGCAGAACCTCTTCTTTTGGGAATTAACAATTCTTACGAATTCGATTTCACCGTTTTTAATTATTACTGCCTCTCCCGGCTTAACATCTCTTATAAACTTTGCACCTATTGCATCTATTGCACAACTCTCACTACATATCACATAACCGTTCTCAAGCTCACCGATACATAAAGGCCTAAAACCCAACGGATCTCTGTATCCAACTAATGTGTCGTTTACGAGAATTGTGAGTGTATAACTCCCGATTAGTTTCTCGCTGAGAAGTTTCAACGAGTCTATGATATCGTATTTCATTAAGAATTTAGATAGCAACTGTGCTATCACCTCTGAATCTGTATCTGATGTAAAAACCCTTCCATCATTTTCTAATTCCCTTCTAAGCTCAGAATAATTTACCAAATTTCCATTGTGGTTTACAGCGATTGATCCAGCCTTTGATTTGACAACGAATGGTTGTGCATTCTCTATTCTTGATAGACCAGTAGTGGAATATCTAACATGTCCAACTACTGCATTTCCTTTTAATAAATCGAAGTCATCTTCGCTAAAAACCTCTGCTACCAATCCCATTCCCTTTTTACAAACAATTGTATTGTTGTAAGATGCAATTCCAGCGGACTCTTGTCCACGATGCTGAAGGGAAAAAAGTGCATAATAAGCCAATTTAGGTGCTAAAAGCTCGTTCTCGCAATAAATGCCAACGACTCCACACATTCAATTTCTCGACTTCTTTTTCTTTAACCAGTTATAACTCCTCATTCTCTTACTCCTTCCAAATCCACAAGCAGCACAGTAGCCCTTTCTCTTATGGAATGAATTTCTTCCACATCTTCTACATCTGACATGAACTCTTTTCTTTCCCCTTTTACCCATTGCTGCTGTACCATCAGACATCTAAATCACCCCGGTGCCGGAGATATGAATACTACTGTATCTCCTCTTATAACGATGTTACCAACCTTCCTTATAACTTCACCGTTCTGAAGTTCCTCAGCATCTAGCAACACTAGGTTCATATGGATATCGTAGCCGTCAAGAGTACCTCTGAACTCCCTACCACCCTTTAATCTAACTATTACTGGAGATTTTAAAGCTCTGTTTAATACATCTAATGGTCTCGTTGGCATGGTTTTTCCTCCAAAAGTTTAAATTATGTTTGACGTCATCTATTTAAAAGTTATGCATAAGCATAGACTTAGAAAAAAGGAATCGAAGAAGATTGCTCTAGAAGTAAAGGAGAGGGCGGGAGTAGAGGTAAAAGGGGTAATGGACAAAATAGAGTTTAACGATTTAAGTGTAATCCTTGTCGATAACGAACCTATAATTTTAGAATACGATGGAAAGTATTATCTAACCGTTTATGGAGTTTTAAAACTTAAACCGGAGAAGTACAAAGTTATCGTAGATCAGGGAGCATTAAATCCTATAATGAACGGGGCTGATGTAATGAAACCCGGCATAGTCTATGCCGATGAAAGGATAAAGGAGGGGGATTTTGTATACGTAATGGTTGAAGGAAAGCAAAGCCCAATTGCAGTAGGAATAGCATTATGCAACGCAGATGAGATGAAGGGAAAAGGTAAAGCAGTAAAAAACATACACCACTTAAAAGATAAAATCTGGAATTACTTCTTTAAAGCTCAGTAACGGTTATAACCTTAAAAAATACATTGATATCGATGTCCGAAATAGAAAAGGTTCGCGAACAACATGAGAGACTACTATCGGCATCTATGAATCCAATAAGGAGGAAGATGCTTCAAGAGATAAAGAATGGAATAACAGTAGATGAATTAAGGGTGAAATTTAAAGATTTATCCGATTTCGAATTCAAGTTTAACTTAGAGTTCTTAATTGCTAAGGGTTTCGTAACAAAGAAAAACGGTGAGTTACATTTAACAGATGAAGGGGTGGAGTTGGCCTATGTCCCCTAAGTTGTATCAATGCAAAAAATGCGGATATATATACAACGAAAGTGATGGGGATCCATACGCAAACATTCCATCGGGCACTACATGGGAAAACTTGCCAAAAAACTGGAAATGTCCCATCTGCGGAAATCCTAAAGAAGAATTCGAAGAATTAGAATTTTAGCAATGTTATTGCCTTGCTTATTTTCTAAATTTACATAATACTTAAAACTAAACTTAACAATTACCATCTTTAATTAACTTTATCAAGTCGTCCAATAATTTTTCATATTTTTTAACCTTCTTGCTTTCCCATTCATCCTTGAAATCGTCTCTCATGATATAGATACCGTCAAGTTCATATTCCGCAATTATTCTATTCTGTTCCTACTCATACCATTGTAGCTTTCTTAACTGAAATCATCGTCGTTGTCTGTGGTAGCCAAATACACTTTAAGCTTGAGCAATTCTTTCTCTAATCTTTGAATTCCAAGGATTGGCAAAATCGTAATTAACAAGAACTATATCCGTATCTGGGAGTAAGAGATAATTCTGAATAGTATATCGTTTTTACTCTTGAAAATAATTGTTAGGTAAGGGGAGTAAGATAAGTGAACCAGAATCAGCCAATAGGACATTACACGGTGGAATATCTTCTTTCTCAAACATCTTCCTCAAAACTACACCATCATTTCCCGATCCCCTTCTTACGTCTACATTAACAACTACAGTTATTTTAGTCCAACTTTTTGGGCTGATGAAAATGATGAGATCTTTGTCAAACAAAAATATGGCATAACAACCGAAGCTGGCGGAGATAAATCTAGAATAAAGCTCTCAGGGAAGAGAATGAGAGAAATCGCGGAGAAACTGGGATTTGAACTTGGAAAGAGTAAGGAAGGACTTAGAATTTACATTAGTGAAAGATATAGACCTTGAGAGGAATCCAAGATTAGTGGAGAAACAAATAAAGATTTGGCTGGCATTCTGGGAACCGGAGATGATTTAATCTTAAAATTTTATAAAATGTAATGTTTGCTGATCACTCACGTTTCCGCTGTAACTGCAATCTTATTTTCTTTATTTTGCTAAATTCTCATACTACTTACTCTTCGGAATTAATATGGCATAAAACGAACTAATTTTTATCATTAACATAATTTATGGAAGATAATTTTAAAAAATTGGATTAGATACCAATCTCAAGCATGGTCATGAATTCACCGAGTTCTGTAATTTTTATTGCAGTGCGTCTTCCGATCTTTATTCTCTCTATATATTCGCGAGATTCGAGTTTGTTTAGAACTCTTCTGTTTATTTTGTTGATAATTTCCTGCCTTTCTCTTCTCTCATCACTTTCACTCCTATCCTTACTGATAGAACGATATGTTTTGGGAAATTCTCGTTTAAACTCCTCTATAATTTCGTCAAGCATTACAAACTCCTTACCCTTGCATTTCTCCTCGTATATGAATTTTAGAGCGTGTCTTTCCTCATCGGAGAGCTTCAACATCCAAATAGGTGGGACTTCAAGTATTCTTGGATGCTTTCCACATATGCTTCTGCCGAATTCCTTTTCCTCGCTTTCATCTTTTGCATATCTATCTGGAAAGACATAATACGCTTTTACGCCATGATACCAGCTTGCAAGAGCTGAAGCCACTGA
>CAZFII010000009.1:0-15871 GCA_964518925.1 uncultured archaeon | reverse complement strand
GACATGTTGCGATAAAAATGAAACGTTTATCTAATGTGCCAGTGATTTTTAATGGAGGTGTTTAGATGATCAGAGAGCGTATAAAAAAAGTTGCCGTATTAGGTGCTGGAGTAATGGGGCATGGAATTGCTCAAGTCGTTGCAACTGCTGGCTATGATGTTTGGGTTAGGGACATAAAACAGGAGTTTTTAGATAGAGCTAAAGAAAACATTGAGAAAAATCTGAAGAGAGCTGTAGAAAAGAAAAGGCTTTCAGAAGAAAAGGTTAAAGAAATCCTTTCAAGAATCCACTTTACACTTGAGATGGAAGAAGCTATAAAAGATGCAGACTTAATAATTGAAGCTGTTCCAGAGGTAATGGACATAAAGAAGCAGGTCTTCTCTGAAGCTCAGAAGTATGCAAAGCCAGAATGTATATTCGCAACGAATACATCAGGTTTAAGCATTACAGAGCTTGGAAATTCAACTGATAGACCAGATAAATTCTTGGGATTACACTTCTTCAATCCTCCACCAGTAATGCAGTTAGTTGAAGTTATAAGAGGAGAAAAGACTAGCGATGAAACTGTAAAAATTGGAATTGAATTCGTTAAGAGCTTAGGTAAGACTCCCGTTTTAGTTAAAAAGGATATACCAGGCTTCATCGTTAACAGAATTCTGATTCCATACCTAACGCTCGCAATGGACGACGTCGAGAAGGGTATTGCAAAACCAGAAGAAATAGATGCCACAATGGTTTACAACTACGGATTCCCAATGGGGCCTATAACTCTTGCAGACTTCGTAGGATTGGACGTTATATACTATGCAACACAGCAGTGGGGGTTTGTTCCATCTTCGAATTTACTCAAACAGAAGTTTGAGGCAAAAGAGCTTGGAATGAAGACTGGTAAAGGTTTCTACGACTGGACTAAGGGAAGACCGCAGATACCAAAAGAATTGGCTGGAAAGTATGATGCTTTGAGGCTTATAGCACCTATGGTTAACATCGCCGCAGAAATAATCGAGATGGGTGTTGCAGAAGCGAAAGATATAGACACTGCTATGAAACTTGGAACAAACATGCCAAAAGGGCCATGCGAGCTTGGAGATGAAATCGGATTGGATGTAATACTTGCAAAAGTAGAAGAGCTGTACAAAGAAAAGGGATTTGAAATACTTAAACCAACTGAATTCCTTAAGAAGCTTGTTTCTGAAGGAAAGACTGGAGAAAAAGCTGGAGAAGGATTTTACAAGTATGGAAAAGTGGTATTCAAGGAGATATCCATCGAAAAAGAGGATAAAATCGCTAAAATAGTTATAAACAGACCACAAAAGCTGAACGCATTATCCTTGAGGACTTTGGATGAAATATCTGAAGCCTTGAAAGAATTGGAGAAAGACGACAGTGTAAGAGTTGTAATAATTACGGGTGCTGGAGATAGAGCTTTCTCCGCTGGATTCGATTTGCAAACTGTAATGCACGATCCAGAGATATTCTTGCCTCATAACGCTATGATGATGTCTGCAAAGGGGCATCAGGTTTTCACGCAAATAGAGAGATTTCCAAAGCCGGTTATAGCGGCTATAAACGGTTATGCATTTGGTGGAGGTTGTGAACTCGCTTTAGCATGCGACTTTAGAATAATGAAGAGAGGTGGACAAATCGGATTAACTGAAGTAGGCTTAGGAATAATCCCGGGTTGGGGTGGAACTCAGAGAATTGCTAAAGTCGTAGGTATTGCAAAAGCAAAGGAGCTAATAATGCTTGCAAAGAGATTAGATGCTGATGAAGCTGAGAGAATTGGCTTAGTGAACAAGGCAGTGGATGCAGATAAGTTTGAAGAAGAAGTAATGAATTTAGCAAAACAGTTAGCAAGTATGCCTCCTATAGCCTTAAGAGTTGTGAAATACGCTGTAAACTTTGGCTATGAGCTTCCAACTGAGATAGGACAAGCATTAGAGGCAGCATACTTCGGAATAGTAACGTCTACAAAGGATGCCGAAGAAGGGATTAAAGCCTTCTTCGAAAGAAGGAAACCAGAATTCAAAGGTAAGTAAATCCTTTATAATTTTTTAATTAAGAAATTTTTTTATTCAGTGAAAATGAACTTGAATGTGTAAATCTGAGGGGGGATGAGCGTGAAAGTAATAGTTCTCGTTAAACATGCAGTTGATCCGGAATCTGAGCTTAGTATTGCAGAAGATGGAAAAAGTTTGAAAGAAGCTGGATTGGTATACGACATAAACGACTGGGATCGCTACGCTGTCGAAGAAGCTATAAGGATTAAAGAGAACAGAGGTGGAGAAGTAGTTGTTGTTGGAGTTGGTGAGAAATGCGATGACACACTTCGCAAATGCTTGGCTATGGGTGCTGATAGAGCTATAAAAATACCAGTAGAAACAGGGTTAGATGCATATCAAACCGCTGAAGTGATAAAAGAAGCTATAAAAGACGAGAAATTCGATCTAATATTGGCTGGATTTATGAGTCAAGATTTGAACAATACACTCGTCGGTGTTTTACTTGCTTCAATGCTCGATATACCTTACGCCACAGCAGTAACGAGTGTAAACATCGAGAATGGAACTGTAAAAGTTACCAGAGAACTTGAAGGCGGATATTCAGAGGAAGTTGAGTTAAAGATGCCGTGCTTGCTAACAGTTCAGAGTGGTATAAACGAGCCGAGATACGTATCTATAATGGGAATTAAGAGAGCGAGAACAAAAGAGATGAAAGAGGTAAAAGTAACACCAACTGTTTCAACTGTAGAACTAGAAAAGATATACGTGCCTCCAGTTAAGAAAGCTGAGATAATAACTGGTGATCCATCGCAAGTAGCGGATAAGATTATTGAAATTCTCAAAGATAGGGGGTTGATATAATGAAGGTTTTTGCGATTGCGGAGCATAGGTTTAATGAACTAAATCCAATAAGTATCGAGCTCTTGAACCTTGCAAACGCTATAAAGGGTGATGGTAGTAGTGAAGCTGTAGTAATCGGAAAAGATGTAGATAACTTTGCAAAGGAGCTAGCGAAGTACGCTGATAAGGTATGGAAGATTGAAGACGACTCCTTGGAATACTATACTCCAGATTTGTACGTAGATGTCTTATTACAGCTCTTTGAAAAAGAGAAACCAGACGTAGTTTTGATTGGACATACATCGCAGGGATGTGACTTTGCTCCTTATCTGGCAGTTAAACTAAACGCACCGATAGCAACTGACGTAGTTGGAGTAGATATCTCAGACGGTTTAAAGGTTTCGAGGTATATACTTCAGGGTAAATTAATGGCTGACTTGAAGATCAAATCATTCCCATGCGTTTTAACGATTAGACAAGGTGTTTTCAAGGAAAGCTGTGAAGTTAACGGAGAAGTTATAGATTCTGGAATAAAGCCTTCAAAGCAAGCAATGAGAAAGTTCATAAGATACATAGAGCCAGAAGTTGGAGAAGTGGACATATCTCAAGCAGACATAATAGTTTCTGTTGGAAGAGGTATCGAGGATCAGTCGAACATAGAGCTTGCTGAAGAACTTGCAGAACTCCTCGGTGGCGTCGTTGCTGGAAGCAGACCTGTAATCGATGCGGGCTGGTTACCAAAGGACAGACAGGTCGGAATTTCGGGCAAGACTGTAAAACCAAAGCTATACCTTGCTTTAGGTATCAGTGGAGCTTTCCAGCATGTAATGGGAATGAAGGACAGTGAATTGATAATAGCTGTAAACAAAGATCCAGAAGCTCCAATATTTACAGTAGCGCATTACGGAGTTGTTGCAGATCTTTTTGATATAGTTCCCGAACTTATCGAAAAGCTCAAGAAGATTAAAGGCAAAGCCTAATTTTTTAATTTTATTTTATTTTTATCAATAAGGTCGACTGGTTATGACATTACATTGTTTAAATACTTCATCAACAATGTTGCATCACCACTTTTTATAAAATCGTTGCTTGCAAAACCGCTCTTCACAGTAGTTCCGAAAGTGAAATATTTTGCAATCAAATAAAAATCATGGATTTTTTAGAGAAAATAACCCCATCAACCTAATTGCCAACTTTGTCATCTACTGTTTAGGGTGGGGTAGGTCACCAATAAGGTCAAATGATTGTGACACTACATTAATTTATAATATTTTTTTATTTAGCTATATAATATCAAATAGTTAATTTTTCGTGCAAAGTAGCACATTTAACTCTACTAATTACCTTAGAATAATCCCCATTCATTTTTTGTTGCTATTTTCGACACAACTCTTTTATAGTTATATGTATTATGCAAAAACATGAAAGTAGAAGACATAAAAAAGATTGGTGTTCTAGGTGCTGGAGTAATGGGGCATGGAATTGCTCAAGTCGTTGCAAGGACTGGCTATGAAGTTGTATTAGTCGATATAAGTGAAGATATATTGAAAAAGGCTATTGAAATGATAAGATCTGGTCCTTTTGGTTTGCAGAGATTAGTTGAGAAGGGCAAGATTACGCAAGAAGAAATGGAGAAATGTATGGAGAGGATAAAGACCTCTACCTCCCTTGAAAGCCTAAAAGACGTAGATTTCTTAATTGAAGCGATACCAGAAGATGTTAACTTGAAGAAGAAGGTTTTCAGCGATTTAGATAAAATATGTAAACCTGAAACGATTTTTGCAACGAATACATCTGGGATTTTAATATCAGATTTAGCTACAGCTGTTGAGAGAAAGGACAAGTTTATAGGGATGCACTGGTTCAATCCTCCACCAGTCATGAAGCTAATAGAAGTAGTTAGAGGAGCACTTACATCTGATGAGACTTATCAGATTACTGTTGAACTCTCTAAGAAGTTTGGCAAGATTCCGATTGAGGCAAAAGATGGTCCTGGATTTTTCACAACGAGGTTTATAAACTGCTGGCTTATGGAGGCTATAAGACTGTTTGAGCAAGGTATAGCTGGGATAAAAGAAATAGACGAGATGTGTAAACTTGCATTTGGATTTCCAATGGGCCCATTTGAGCTTATGGACTTAATTGGATTAGACACGGTATATCATATAGCTGAGTACATGTACAACGAAACAAAGGAAAGGTACTATGCTCCACCGTTAACTCTTAAGAAGCTCGTTCTCTCTGGATACTTGGGAGATAAAAAGTATAAGCCAAGGAGTAAAGGTGGCTGGTACGACTTCTTTGGAATAGAAAAATAACTACTAAATTTTTTATTCTATAATTTTATAAAAATTTTTAGTGAAAGTTAAGCTTATACCCGAAATTCGATATTATCTGTATCATGCAGAAGTTGAGAAGAATAAAGGTAGAGGATTACATCCCACAAGTTCAGGAGATAATAGAAAAAGTAAAGAGAGAAGGTGATAAAGCGTTAATAGAGCTTACTGAGAAGTTCGATGGCGTAAAGGTGAAGAATTTAAAGGTTAAAAAGGTTGAAATCGACGAAGCATACGATAGAGTTGATGACGACTTAATAGATGCATTAGAAGTTGCAAGAGAGAACATAGAGAAGTTTCATTCTATAACTTCTGTCGAAAGGGAAATGAAGATCGATTTCGGGGACTGCATACTTGGAAAAGTTTACGTTCCGATTGAAAGAGTTGGAGCTTATATTCCAGGAGGGAAGGCTACCTATCCTTCAACTGCTTTGATGATCGGTGTTCCAGCAAAGATTGCGGGCGTAGAAAAGCTGATTGCGTGTACACCTCCAGCTAAAAATGGGGAGGTAAATCCGATAACGCTTGTAGCATGTGACATAGCCGGATTTGATGAGATATACAAAGTCGGAGGAGCTCAAGCTATTGCTGCTATGGCTTATGGAACTGAAACGATTCCAAAAGTGGACAAAATAGTCGGGCCTGGAAATATATATGTTACTACTGCTAAAATCTTAGTGCAAAAAGATGTGGCAATAGATATGCCAGCAGGCCCCTCTGAAATAATGATAATCGCCGATGAAACCGCAAATCCAGAATTTGTAGCTTACGATTGCATGGCTCAACTTGAACACAATCAGGCTATAGCCGTTTTATTAACAACGTCAAAGGATTTGGCAGCTAAGGTTCAAGAAATAATTAAAAGTAAAGGAATTGAATACGATAATTTTGAAATCTTAATCGTTAAAAGCATAGACGAAGCAATAGGAATTGCAAACGATTTCGCACCTGAGCATTTGGTTTTAAATTTTAAGAACGCTGAAAACTATATAAACAAAGTGAAGCACGCTGGAAGTGTTTTTATTGGTAACTACTCAGCAGTTGCAGCTGGGGATTACGCAAGTGGAACAAATCACGTTTTACCTACCTCTGGTTACGCAAAGATATACAGCGGATTGAGTGTTGAGAGTTTTTTGAAACACTTCACTTATCAAATACTAAGTAAGGAATCTATGAAGAGAATAGGAAATGCAATAATAAAAATCGCTGAAGCCGAAGGCATGAAGTATCATGCAGAAAGTATAAAGGTAAGACTCTACTCCAACACCTCTTCGTAAAACCTCTTTAACATCTTTTTATTCGTTATGATTTCTTTTTCTTTCAGTACTTCTCTCTCCAACTTCTTTAAAGCGGTGTGCAATGCGTATTCTACGCCCCAGCTTTCTCCAGTCACCATGAAATTTCCTCTCTCACTCGAAAGCTTCAATCTCACGTGAATCAATGGAAGCCCTCTAAATATTTCTTTATGCCTTTTTATATATACAAATACATACGATTCTCCTAAGAATTCTGAGAATTTCCTCATAAATCTTTCTATATCGTTCATAATCTTATCTCTGTCGATTTCATCGATAGTAATGTCTTTAGTTATTATCTGAACGCTGAACTCTTTCTTTTCGGATTTTCTCAAGTAGTATTCAAGTATATCCTTTTTTATTACTATTCCATCTGGTAAACTATCCCTCGTAACGACAACACTGGAAATTCCGTTTTCTATCATTAGGTCTATTACTTCTGAAACATCTTTGTTCCTATCAACTGTAATCACTGGAGAACTCATTATACTCTCAACCATAATAGATAACGTCTTCTCCTTTTCACCACTACCCTCACCGAGCTTCGCTCTCTTTCTTGGTGAGATCACCCTATCTATTATATCTTTTCCCGTTAAAATTCCGATAACTCTATTGTTTTCATCAACGACTACAACTCTGTCCACACCGTGATTTCTCATAATGGATAATGCCTTTGCAATCGTGTCAAATCTGTTTACAGTTATAACTTCTGGGTTCATGATATCTCTAACTTTTGCACTCTTAAGCTCGGGTTTTATGTACTGCAAGAAGTCGTTTATGTCTATTATTCCGTGCTTACCGTTTAGTTTTACTATTACGAAAGGTGTGGAGTCTTCGACAAATCTCCTCGCAACTCTTATCGGATCTAATTCGTTTATGTGAATTACACCAGTTTTTATTAAGAAAGATTTAACCTTTGTTTCGTGCGGATTTTTTAAGACACTCCCCCTTATTATATCCCTTTCTCTTACGACTCCAACTATTTTTCCCTCTTCTTCAACTACTATTGCTGAACCCTTTTCTACCATTGGGAATATTTTTGAAATTGTTTCGTTAGCATCTACGACGTTGTAATCCTGTTTTATCAGCTCTTTCAAATCCATATTGAATTTTATTATGAAAGTATATCAAATTTCTGGTCTTAGGTATAAGCCATCATCGTAATCGAGCATAAGACCTTCAAGTAAGGGTTCTGCATCATCATCTACTATAATTTCAACGTCTTTCACATCATCACTTCTCTCAACGATATCTATCTTTACCTTTATTGAACATTCGAAGTATAAACTAATTCTTACCTTTTTTGCACCGATCTCTTTGAAGTATTCAATTGCCTTGCTACTAATTTTCATAAGACTTTTTAAGGCTTAAAAGTATATCACAGTTTTCAACAAAACTGGAATAAAAAAGTTTAAAGCGATTAAAGCGATAAGTGTTAGCATACATATACGATATCGTTTAATAGCCAAATTAGAGCATTTAACAAATTCTTCACCCATCACATTTATACCTACTACGTTTTCAGAGTAATAGCATTCCGCAGCTTTTAACTTTGCATTCTTACAATCCTCGATCAACTCTTTTACTATAATCCAGTCCTTCTCGTCAGCTCCAGCTGGTTTATATGCAACTTTAGTCTTTATTCCAGTTTTCAAGTGGTTGTCTGTAGAAGTAACTATAGCCTCAAACCCGATTTTTTCAAATTCCTTTTCTATGTACTTTCTAAACTCTTTTAATACGTTATTCGAATCTATTGAAACTATCGCATACCTATCTCCAGAGAAATCTAAAAGCAGAACAGCTACATAGCTACATATGCTTTCAGTCTCTACAGATTTTTTCTTAAAGTAATACTTAACGTCGCAAAACTCCCTTTTGAAGTTGTTTAATCCGTTTAAAAGTTTCTTAATTTCTCTAATTTCACTTTCGCTCATATAAAATTCTTCTTTATACGCATTGTGACAATCAACTACAAAATCTCTGCAATTCACGACGAAATCGTCTATTGCGTCTTTACCACTCACAAATATCAGTTTTACCTTATCGAACGGAAAACATATTAAATCAAATCTCTTACCTTTTACTTTAAATGGCTTTAGAGGTTTAATTTTTTCTCCACTGCATCTAACAGCAGAGACTATCTTTTTTACCTCTAAGCGTGAAATGGGATTTCTTGAATGAGATGTTGGTGAATGGAGATAAATCGAATTTTCAATCCTTTTTGAGATTTCTTTAACCATGTTGGCGCCACCAACGTTCCTAAATGGGCCGGGATGAAAATCAGTTGATATTATCTTCGCATCCCCGATTTTAAGACATCTAACTCTTCCGTTAAAGATCTCGGATACTTTCTTAAGGTAGTTCTCAACATAACTTGCATCAGATGTCAACCAAGTTAATGTGAAGGATTTTAGAAATTCTTTTACGTTTAAAATTCCAATTTTTCCAATAACTCTTAAGAATACTACAAACGATGCAATGGCTGTGAGTATATACGTTATCGAAATTAAGCGGGGATAGATTAGCATATATACAATAGAAGCGTAAACTGTAGTTTTTATAGCATTTGATTCAGAGCAGAAGTATAAGATAACTAAAAACAAGAACATGGAAAAGATCGGATTTCCAACTATCTCTTTTGAGATCACAGTATTAAGTATAAGTATTAAATCGAAGAACAAAACCCCTTTCGGCTTAAGCTTTAAACCGAGTAACTTGATCGCAAGAACTGTAGAAATTAAAAAAACAAAAAAATAAAATAAATAAATATATTTTCCAAATAATAAGAATAAAAATACGAGAAATGCAGCTAAAGGAATCAGGAACTTCAGTGAAGGTGTCGAGAACAACTTGAGATACAATCTCTCTGGACTCATACCATTCAGCCCTTAGTTTTATCGAATTCTTTTTGTTATTAAAATGTAATGTTTTGGGAGTAACAAAAAAGCTTTAAAAGGTTACGATATAACTAAAATTGGTGGGAATAATGAGATCAGACATACCAGTGAGAGAAATTATGACGAGAGAAGTCTGTACTGCTAAAAAAGACGATTCCGTCTTAACTTTAGCGAGAAAAATGATAGAATACGGTGTTGGAAGTGCTGTAATTATCGAGAACGGAAAACCAATTGGAATCGTAACAGAAAAGGATCTAATTTCAAAAATAGTTGCAAGAGATAAAGTTCCTTCAAGAGTTAAAGTCGAAGAAATTATGACATCACCAATTATAACTATAAAGCCTAATACGAGTTTGAGAGAAGCAGCGGATATAATGATAAAAAAGGGTATAAGAAGGCTTCCAATTGTTAACGATTCTGGAGATTTGGTTGGTATTATCACAGACAACGATATATTGAGCGTTTCTCTTGATTTAGGTGAGTTTGCAGCTCTTTTAACTGAAAATGCTGTTGGCTATCCAGAGGAAGAGTTCTACTCAGGTATATGTGACAAATGTGGGAGATACTCAGATAAGTTAATAGAGGTAAACGGGTTGAGGTTATGTGAAGATTGTGCGGAATCTGAGGGATGAAGAATGAAGAGACAAGTCATGGAAATTGCCACTAGAGACGTTTTCTGTTTACCTCAGACATCGACTATAATGAATGCTTTAAAATCTATGCTGAAAAAGAACTTCCGAAGAGTTCCCATAGTCGATATAGGAACAAAGAGATTGCATGGCATTATATCCGCCACTGATTTGCTAAACTTTCTTGGAGGTGGAGAAAAACACAAGTTAATTGAAGATAGGTATAACGGAAATCTTTCCGCTGCTGTAAACGCTGAGATAAAGGAGATAATGGAAAGAGACGTTATAGCCGTGAGAGATGATTCCACAGTTGAAGAAGTCGTTGAAGTAATGTTTGAGAAGAGAGTTGGTGGGTGTCCTATAGTTAACAAGGAGGATAAACTCGTTGGAATAGTGACCGAGAGCGATATAGTAAGATTTCTGAGTAAACAAAGAGAGATAGATGGATACGTTTCAGATTACATGACAAAAGGAGTCGTTACCGTAAAACCGAGTGAAAGCATAAGGGATGCTATGAAGAAGATGATTGAGAAAAAGTTTAGGAGATTGCCGATAATAGATGAAGGAGTTCTTCTTGGCATGGTAACTGTAAGGGAAATTCTCAGATATTTTGGGAAGGATGCCTTTAAGAAGCTTATAACTGGTAACATTAAAGATGTAATAGACGTTCCAATTTCAACACTTATAGATTTCTTTAGAGCACCGCTAACCTTTCCAATTGATGCTAAGATTTCTCAAGTCGTTTCGGCAATGATCGAGAAGGGGTATGGTTCAGCTCTAATAGTTGAAGATGAAAGATTAGAGGGGATAATAACTGAAAGGGATATAGTACGATTTCTATACAATATCTAAGATGATATCGTTGGGTATAGATCCGGGAACGAGTTCTTACGACTTAGTAGCTTTAAAGAATAGTAGAGTAGTATACCATTCCAACATTTCAACTGAAGTCGTGAGAAAAAATCCAAGGGTAATAATCGATGAGATAAAGAACTGCGATGCAGACGTAATAGCTGGACTGTCTGGATATGGTTTGCCTGTAAAAAAGTTTTCAGAGCTTAACGAGAGAGATCTATTTTTGATGACATTAAACCTCGAAAAAGAGTTTGCGATAGGATTGAGAAAGATAATAGAACTTTTGAAGTCTGAAAATTTAAACGCTTATACAATTCCGGGTATAATTCACCTCCAAACGATACCGGAGTGGAGAAAGATAAACAGAATAGATATGGGAACTGCGGATAAGCTATGCTCCGTAGCCTTAGCTCTGTATCAGTTATCTGGGAATATACCTTTGCATGATCAAACTTTTCTATTAGCTGAAGTTGGTTCTGGGTTTACGTCTGTTATAGCTGTAAAAAACGGAAAAGTGGTAGATGCTATCGGTGGAACTTCTGGATTTCCCGGGTATAGCTCTATAGGGGCTATAGATGCCGAATTAGCATACCTCTTAAAACCATTTCCAAAGAAGTTGATATTCAGTGGAGGTGTTAAAAGTTTTGCAGAGAATAGAAATTTAAAAGATATAGAAATACTCGCAGAGTTTACATTAAAAAACTTAAGAGCAGTTGAAGTTAGCATTGGAAAAGCGGATTTATGCTTACTTTCTGGAAGGTTTGCTGAAGATTTAAAAGATTACATATCAGAACACTACAAAACTAAGATATTAAGGGGATTTGGAAAGGGAAAGCAATCTGCACAAGGAGCAGCTATAATAGCAAATGGAATAGCCAATGGGGAATTCAAATTTATCGTAGATCACTTGGAGATTTTAAATGCGAGGGGAACTGTTTTCGATTACTTAACTAATGACGTGAAAAGGTATTTGAGATTTAATCCAAACGAATAAAAATCCAATTTTAACAGTTTAATCTATGAAGAGATTAATCTCGATTCTGATTTTAGTAATAGTTTCGTGTTGTCTGAGTAAGCATGCGGGAGTCGTTCAAATGTCACCAAGAGATATGGTTGAGCAGTTAAAACTTAAACATATAGATGCGTTTGTTGCATGGGAACCGTTTCCAAGTGAAGCCGTTGTGAGAGGTTATGGAAAAATTCTTGCGACTTCATCAGACATCTGGAAGAATCATCCGTGCTGCGTTATAGCTGCAAAGAGAAATTTGAGTGATGAAGTTTTAACAGCTTTTATATGGGCTCATGTTAAGGCTACTGAATTCATAAACAACAAATCGAATGAGGAGAAAACGATTGAATACGCTGTGGAATTCACTGGTAGAAGTAGAGACGTTATTAAATCTGCTTTAAAGAATATAAAATTTGTAGATTTTCCAGATGTAAAGGAGTTTAAAAAGTATTACGAGAAGTTAAAGGATTTTGGATATTTAACGAGATCTCCAGTTGATTTGGGATATAAAAGTGAAGATGACTTCTTCAAAGATTTTATATATGAAAAACCATATAAAACTGTTAAAGCTGAATTATCTAAGGATAAAAACTGGATTCCAAAAAGAGTTAACGTTACGTTAAGAGTTGGATATTTATCTGCAGATTTGCATCAGTTGGCGTTTTATATCGCTGTGAAAGAGGGATACTTTGAAAAAGTAGGCATAAAGGTTATTCCAAAAGTCTTTGAGAACGGTGTACTTGAAATGGATGGATTCAGATCAGATGAAATAGATATAGGATACTTGGGTAGTGCACCAGTAACCCTAAAAAGAATAAACGAAAACGTAGATGTTAGAATCGTAGCGGGGGTAAACAATGAAGGCTCAGCAATCGTTGTCAGATCAGATTTGAACATAACGGATATTAAGGAACTATCTAAGCTGAAAGTGGCAATTCCGGGTTATGGAACTGTTCAAGATTTTTTACTTAGAATGGCTATGAAAGCAGAACAAAGTTAATAATGCTCAGTTATAGTTTAGTTACTTCGATGAGTCGTTAATTCAGAATAAGCTATGAAGATAACGTTATATCTTGCCTATTAATTATTAAAGTAGTACTAATTACTAAAAGAGAAATAAAAGGAATAAATCCCGGCTCCCGGATTCGAACCGGGGACCATGGGCTCTCTGCCCCGAGAGGGGCAGATCGGACTACAGGCCCACGCTCTGCCACTGAGCTAAGCCGGGATCAATAACTGTTATCTCAATTTTGCATAAAAACCTTATGGCTGAAAGATTAAATATACATCACTTAAAATTATTTTTCATGCTTCGAAGCAGACTAAAAAAAGAAATGGATAGACTTGCCTTAGAGTTTTCGAGTTCTATAACACACGATGAGAACATATTTTATTACGATATACTTGTCGATATAGCACATGTGCTAACGCTTAGAAAATCTGGTTATTTGACAGATGATGAGACAAGAGAAATTCTCAAAGCTTTGAAGGAAATAGATTACTCAAGGCTTAAAGGATACGAGGACATCCATGAAGCAATAGAATCTGAAGTAACTAAAATCACTAAAGCTGGTTTAAAAATGCATACAGCGAGGAGTAGAAACGATGAAGTAGCTACATGCCTTAGACTCTTTGCAAGAGATAATCTGTTATACTTAGCTGAGGGAATTATACGTCTTCTTGAAACGATTCTAAAACTTGCAAAGGAGAACAACTGTATCATGCCCGGTTTTACGCATTTGCAGTACGCACAACCAACGAGGCTTTCGCATCACTTAATAGCCTATTACGATATGATTAACAGAGATTTAGACAGAGTTGTTGAAGCTTATTTTAGAGTCAACAAATGCCCATTGGGTTCTGCAGCATTTGCATCTACAAGCTATAAAATCGATAGATATTATTCAGCAAAACTCCTTGGATTTAACAGCTTAGTAGAAAACAGTGAGGATGCAGTAGCTTCAAGAGACTTTTTGATTGAATCTATATTTGTATGCACGTCTTTAATGCTTTCATTGAGTAGGATTGCAGAAGAAATAGTTCTTTGGAGTTCTGAATTCGATTTTGTTGATCTGCCCGATGAGTTTGCATCTACTTCATCTATAATGCCCCAAAAGAAGAATCCAGACATAGCTGAATTGATAAGGGCTAACTCGGGAAGACTTATAGGAAACTTAACAGCCGTTATGTCTGTATACAAGGCTTTACCGTTCAGTTACAATAGGGATTTTCAAGAGATGAACGAGGTTTTATACGATTCGTTAAAGAGAGCGAGAACTGCTGTAGAGGTCATGAATGGTATGCTCTCAAAGATTAAATTTAAAAAAGATGTCATGAAAGAAAAGGCCAATAAGGGTTTTTCATTTGCCACGGATTTAGCGGATTTCTTAGTAAAAAATTTTAAAATTCCATTCAGAATTGCTCATAGGATAGTTGGAAATTCTATTGCCGAAGGATTCAGTGTTGAAAAGCTAAAGGAAGTAGCAAGAAGATACGGTTATGAAATCGAATTGGATAAGAACGTATTGGAATCACTTGAAGCTGAAAAGATTGTTGAAAAACGAAGGGTTATTGGTGGAACGTCTTTAAACGAAGTCAATAGAATGATTAAGGAAAGAGAAAGAGATTTGAAAATCAAAAAGTATTTGATAAAAAGAGAGCTTAAGAGAATAAAAAGAGCTATAGAATCCCTTTACAATGAAGCTAAAAGGTTTGGAGTTGATTTCCATGATAGGGAAGAGGGTTAGGATTAAAGCTAAGGGTAGGATTTTTGAAGGAATTGTAATGCCATCTTTCACTGGAAATTTCGTTTTAAAACTCGACAACGGTTACAACGTCGGATTTAAGGAATACGAGATCCTTGAAGTTTTGGAGGAATCTATTCCTAAGCAAGAAGTAAAAAAGCTTGAAAAGATAGAGGGTTTACCGAATGTGAAGATAATTTCAACTGGCGGTACTATTGCAAGCAAAGTCGACTATCGAACTGGTGCAGTAACAAGTCAATTCACAGCAGAGGAAATAGTAAGCGAAGTCCCAGAGCTTTTAAAGATTTGTAACGTGGATGCAATGCTTCTCTACAACATCTTAAGCGAGAACATGAAACCTAAAAATTGGATAGAGCTTGCAAGAGAGGTTTACAAATCCTTAAAGAAGTATGATGGAGTTATAATAACTCACGGAACAGACACTATGCATTACACTGCTTCGGCTTTAGCTTTCATGGTTTCTACGCCTAAACCGATCGTCTTAGTAGGTGCTCAGAGGAGTAGTGACAGACCTTCAAGCGATGCAGCGATGAACTTGGTTTGTGCTGCGAAAACAGCTGTAGAGGATTTAGGAGAAGTGGTCGTAGTAATGCATGGAAGCACTAGTGACGATTTTTGTTATGTGCATAGAGGAGTCAAAGTTAGAAAGAATCACACATCGAGGAGAGATGCATTTCAGTCGATTAACTCAAAGCCAATAGCTAAAGTCTACTATCCATCATGTGAAATAGAATGGATATCTTGGAGGTTTAAGAGAGGAGAAAGAGAACTAAAACTCTACGATAGATTAGAAGAGAAAGTCGTTCTGATAAAGTTCTTCCCTGGACTCAAGCCTGATATATTGGAATACTACTATTCAAAGGGATATAGAGGATTCGTAATTGAGGGTACGGGTTTAGGACATGTTTCAACTGATTGGATCGATACTATAAAGAGGATAGCCGAAGACAGCCTTATCGTTATGACGTCACAATGTCTATGGGGTAGAATTTGCGATAGAGTTTACGACACTGGAAGATATCTTCTCAAAGCTGGTGTCATAGAAGGAGAAGACATGCTCCCAGAAGTTGCTTTGATAAAAGTCATGTGGCTTCTTGGCAATTACGAACTAGAAGAAGCGAAAAAGCTTGTAAAAGTTAATTTAGTTGGAGAAATCACTCCTACAACTTCTTATTAAATTTTAACAAATTTCCAAAGTTTTCTGGTTCTATATATTCTTTGATAGACTTCTATGGTATAGCT
>CAZFII010000008.1:0-16218 GCA_964518925.1 uncultured archaeon | reverse complement strand
TCTCATTAAGGATTTTAAAGCTACTAAGATTAATTAAAATCTTTACGGAATATCTAATACCGACAACGTTTTAATCTATTTTTAAAACCCTCAATTATGGATCAAATAATCTACATAGGGCCAGTGATGCTTGATGAGCCAGAGGAGTTCGATCTTGACGAATTCGTTAGGCAAGCAATAGCGTTAGAAGCTGAGAGGTTATTCTATTCAAACGGGAGAATATATTTAGTTGATTACGAAACGCTTCATGGGATAATAGACGGTAAGTTTGCAGTAGTAGAACTCATAAGCTATGCATCTTTTGCAGAAGTTGGTGATTTCAAGAATTGGGTTTTGTATTACGGTAACGATGATATAGTAGAGTATTCCGACAAGATAAAGGATATAAGAGGAGATATGACGATAATTCCGATAATAAGGACTAGAGACAGATTTATAAGAAAAATAGAGGAATACATCGAGAAGGGAAAGTATAGATCGTTTGTTAAATCGAAGAAACGAAATCGATAACGACTTTTGTAAGCACATCAAACTTACCAAAGTAGAAGTGATCTGTGTCTATTTCAACGATGTCTTTTGGCTCTGAAGATTTTTCGTACAACTCATAGCTTTCTTCAATCGATACTATTTGATCCCTTTTAGCTATTATGAAAAGCTTAGGAATCGAGCAATCTTTAAACACAATCGAATCAATCTTCTTAAGCGGGGAAATGTAGATTGCTGCATCGCAGTTTTTAGCGATGTTCGATGCAACAACACTACCAAACGAGTAACCTAAAACTATTACAGTGTTATGTCTGTCTTTTAAAAAGTTAAGACAGATTTCTGCATCCGTTATCTCCCCTATTCCATTTCTATACGGAGTTCTATAATCAAAACGGAGAGTCGACACATTCTTCTTTGTTAATTCGTCAGAAATCCTTTCAAGCCTTATGTCAAATCGACTTCCGCCCATAAGTGGATGGGGAGGACACATTAAAACTGCTTTATCTCCCCTCATTTCGTAAGTAGATTTTATAGAGTCTATTTCTATCTCAACCATCTTCTCTCCTCCTAATTGCTTTTATAGACTCCTTTACGGCATCACCTATATCCTCATCGGATTCAAACTTCTTAAGTAGAGGTATATCTTCACTATCTCCTATTATTCCAAGCATCATAGCCGCATCTTGTCTAATTCTCGAATCGTCGTGATTTAACAGAGATATAACCACGTCTTTTGCAAACTTCGTCGCATGGGGATATATCTTCTGCAAGTACTCAAGTGCAGCCATAGCTCCCAACCTAACTATGAAATCTCTATGGGCTATCAGTTCTGCTAAAACTTTTGAAAGCTTAGGATTTGCTAGTACTACTTCTTTTACGACATCAAGCTCACCTTTAGTAAGCCTATCTACAAAGTATTCTGAATAATCCTTGCTAACAGATAGTTCTATCCATTTTCTAGCTTCATCTACGTTAATCGCACCCGTTATTCTGAAATCGTTTATTATTGTCGTGGGAACACTTACGATATTAAACTTGTCTATAAATTCGGAGTTTTCAGAGACATCTACTATGTGATGCTCTATTTTGGATTCCATAGCTATTCTGTTTATTGAATCGACTGTTATCTTGCAGTTTGGACAAAATCGAGATACAAACGTTAAGACATCACATTTGTAATCGTATCTATGCTTTAAATTGATGTACTTTATAGTCTGTAAAAACAATTCGAGTTCATGAATCGGAATGAAGTGGAAAAAGACGTTTCTTACAGATATAGCTGGTATATTTAATTTTGGTTCTACGTAATCATGAAATTCAATCGAGATCTTATCACTGAGATTTTTTAGCTCTTCAGCAAATTTTAGCATATCTCTACTCTTATAAACGACTATTTTTACATCTCTCTTCAAATCTTTAAGATAGCTATAAGCGAGATCTTTTGGAATCATTGATATACTTAGGAGGTAAAATTTTAAGCTTTTACGTATATCATGTAATTTAATGGTTAGTACGCCTACACTCTGGACTGAGTTCTTTGAGAGGTATTATGAAGAAAAGATAAACGAGTTAGCGTATAAAATTAAACACGGTTCTGATTTCAGATCTCTATACGTTGATGTAACCGAACATCTATGTAAGTTTCAAGGTGGTAGTTTAGCTGATGAGCTCTTTGAAAACCCAGATGTGGTGATAAAGCATGCTGAGCAGGGATTAGCAAATACAACTAATATATACGGTGTATCGCTTGATGGTTGTAGGGTTAGATTTTACAATCTACCTACTACAAAGAAGATCCTCATAAGAAATCTTAGAAGCAAGCACATATCTAAGTTTATTGCCGTTGAAGGAATAGTTAGGAAGGTAACAGAGGTTCGTCCCAGAATAGTTGAAGCTGCATTTGGATGTTTAAACTGCTCAAATACGATGTTTGTTCATCAGGATGATATCGTTTTGAAGTATCCGTCTGAATGTAATTACTGCAAATCGAGAAGGTTAGTACTACTACCAGATGAATGCAAGTCAATAGACAGTCAAAGAGTTAGAATTCAGGAATTTCCCGAAAATCTAAAAGGTGGAGAACAACCCCAGACAATAGATGTAATACTCGAAGGAGATCTAGCGGGAAAGATAAATCCCGGAGATAGAGTAGTGATAAATGGGATTGTCAGAGCTAAGCCGAGGGGTAGTCAAAGGAGATTAGCTCACATGGATTTATACATTGAGGGAAACTCAATAGAAGTTTTACAGCAGGAATACGAAGAGTTTGAAATTACCGAAGAAGATAAAGAAAAAATAATTGCTCTTAGCCGAGATGAAAACATATACGATAAGATAGTTAAATCAATAGCTCCAGCTATATACGGCTACGATGATATAAAGTTGGCTATAGCTCTCCAGCTTTTCGGCGGTGTTCCGAAAAAGCTCCCCGACGGAACCGAGATCAGGGGGGACATTCACATTTTGCTTGTGGGAGATCCCGGCGTAGCCAAATGCGTTGATTACGATACCGAGGTTTTGCTTTCAGACGGAAGTCTTGTGAAGATAGGGGATTTAGTCGAGAAAGTGCTTACGAATGGAAAAAGAAAAATAGATGATGGATACTACGCTGAGACAAATCACGACGTAGTTTCGCTCGATTCTTGCACTCTAAAGCTAAGAGCTTCAAAAGCCAACATAGTATGGAAGAGGTTTGCTCCAGATGTTATGTTTAAGGTTAGGACTAAGACCGGTAAAACGATCAAGGTAACGCCAACTCATCCATTCTTTACAATAAGGGATGGCAAATTCGTCACCGTTAAAGCTAAAGACTTGAAGAAGGGTGACTTGATAGCAACACCGAGGATTATTCCAGTATTCGGCAAACCGCAACCGATTCCAAACAATTTCGAAAAATCCAAAGCAAGAAATGCTGTAAGATTAAAGTTACCAGAAAAAACGTCTCCCGAATTTTGGAGATTCGTAGCGCTGTTCATAGCTGAAGGATACTCTCAAAACAGAAACGGATGTGCAACCATATACTTCACGAACAACGATGATAAGCTTATCAACGAATTCATCAACTATGCTAAAAAATTGGGCTTAAATCCGAAACTTAGAAAAAATAAAACAGCAAAAGAAGTTATAATTTCGAGTGTGGAGCTTTACAACTTCTTCGATCTCTTAGGAATAAATGGCAGATCAAAAGAGAAGAGAGTTCCCGATCTGCTCTTCAGATGTAGCAGAGAGGAGATTAAAGCATTTCTTTCAGCTTTCTTCGACGCTGAAGCCAGTGTTGATAAAAGAAGACCGAAGATTACGGTTGCTTCAGCTTCCGAAAAGCTACTTATACAAATACAGCATCTCCTCCTGAGATTCGGAATAATATCCCAGCTTCACGAAACTTACAGCAGAGCTACAAATTCAAGAACTCCGAAGCTCAGGAAGTATTACAGACTCGCTATCACCGGAGAGAACGCTCTGAAATTTGCTGAGGAAATAGGATTCACAGTAGAATCTAAAATATGCTCGTGGAATATTAAAAACAATCCAAATTTGGACGTAATTCCCGATGTTTCAACAATTTTAAGAGAAACCAGAGAGATGCTCGGGCTCACGCAATCTGAATGCGGTGTCAGCAGATCAACATACCAGCATCTTGAGAGAGGAGACAGAAGACCTTCCAGAGAAACCCTATCCAAAATAGTTGAGGCTTTTAAGAGCAAACTTAATGGAAACAAGCAAGCTGAATTTAACGTCAGATTTCTTGAGCTATTGGCGAATTCCGACATATTCTGGGACGAAGTTGCCGAAATCGAAACTTACAAGCCAGAACATCCTTTCGTTTATGATTTGCAAGTTTTGGAGCATCACAACTTTGTAGCGAATGATATATTCGTTCATAACAGCCAGCTCCTACGTTACGTTCACAGAATTGCTCCAAGAAGTGTTTACACGACGGGGAAGGGGTCGACGACCGCCGGACTTACTGCCACAGCCGTTAGAGACGAAATCGATGGAAGATGGACGCTTGAAGCTGGAGCCTTGGTTTTAGCCGATAAAGGAATTGCATTAGTCGATGAAATTGACAAGATGAGAAAAGAAGATAGAAACGCTTTACATGAGGCTCTTGAACAGCAAACGATTAGCATTGCAAAAGCTGGAATTAACGCAATTTTGAGGGCGAGATGTGCTTTATTAGCAGCGGCAAATCCAAAATATGGAAGATTTGATAGATACTCGCCAATTGCCGAGCAGATAGATCTATCACCAACTCTACTCTCTAGATTTGATCTGATATTCGTTATGACTGATGAGCCAAATGAAACAAGGGATAGAGAGCTTGCAAGGCACATACTTGACGTTCACGAATTGGGAGAAATCCTAACGAGATCTAAGATGCATCCAAAGATTATAAAACCTGAGATAGATCCAGAGCTGTTGAGAAAATATATAGCTTACGCTAGAAAAAACGTATTTCCAGTTTTGACGGAAGAAGCAAAGAGAAAAATAGAGGAGTTTTACATATCTCTAAGATCCAAGGCTAAAGAGAATTCACCAATGCCTATAACTGCGAGACAGCTTGAAAGCATTATAAGATTAGCTGAAGCTTCTGCAAGAGTTAGGCTTAGTGATAGAGTTGAAGTTGAAGATGTTGAGAGAGCTATAAATCTAATCAGAAAGAGTCTAGAGCAAATAGCGATAGAACCAGAAACTGGAGAAATAGACATAGATTATGCGTTCTCTGGAACTTCAAAAAGACAGAGAGATAGGATTATCATCATCAAGAAGATAATTGAAAGATTAGAGCCAAATTATGAAAAGGGTGTTCCAGAAGAGGAAATCTTGAATGAAGCAGAAAAGGAGGGTATAAGTAGAAACAAGGCCAAGGAGATACTTAGCAAGCTAAAGCAAATGGGCGAAGTGTATTCACCGAAATACGATCATTACAAGCTCGTTACAAAAGTTTAGTCGTAGAAAACATTTAAAAATTTTTTACCGAGTATAATCTATGAACATAGATGAGAGAATTATAAGTAGATGGACTGATTGCTTTTTTTCAAAGTATCCGATAAAACCCATAGATGAGATAATAGAATACGTTCGTGAAGCTACTACTACGATATACAAAGGAGTTATGGATATGTTTAAAAAAAACAAGAAAGCAGATATAGGCGAAGCGTTAGACGATTTAATGAGATTTCTTGCAAGTGACACTAATATGTCTCCTGGGGATAGCATTAGACTTATAGGAAATCTTAAGTATATAATAGCTGAAGAATTAAATTTAGATGTAAAAGACAAACTCAAGCTATTCGAAGTAATAGATGAAGTTGTATATGAAGCCTTTAACTACTATATGAAGTGCAGAGAAAAGATATTTGAGCTAAGACTTAAAGAAAAGGATAGAGAGCTAGAGATAATGAGGAAAATATTGGAATGCGCAAGTAGAGTAATGAGCAGAACTAAGCCTTAATTCTATCTGGGCTGAACCCTTTCTTTATTAATAACTCCTTTACCTTATTTACGTGGTTTCCTTGTAATTCGATTACTCCGTTTTTAACCGTTCCACCACATGCGAGTTTCGTTTTCAAATACTTTGCGAGTTCTTCGAGATTTATCTCACTACTATCTATTCCTTCGATTATAGTTACCTCTTTACCATATCTCCTTTTAGCTGTCCTTATTACTATATACTGCTGTTCTTTAGCCACTTCCTCACAAACGCATAAATCCTTTGGTAATCCGCAAATGGGACAAATCTCAGACATCTCTCCAGATCACACCTCCTTTTTTAAAAGTTTAAGCACATTAAATTTTAAACTTTTGGTTGAAAAGTTCAAACATGGAACTCAAAATTTGGTTGGAACGATTTTATCCGAAAATTCTGTCCGATTTTGGGTTTATTAAAGAAGAAGATGAAGAATCTGCAAGATTAATTCATGAACTCGGAAAAAACAAACTTATGGATTGCTCTGTTTTAAAAGAAAAAATTCATAATAGGGATGTAGCAGTGATAGGTGGAGCATTGAATAGTAGCGATATAAACAACATCTCAAAGCTGGAAGGCTACACAGTAATAACAGCTGGTAAGAGTATATTAAAGTTAAGGGCTTTTATACCAAATTTTATTCCAGATATTCACGTTACAGACATGGAAGAATCCGATGAAATCCTCATCGAGCTTGAAAGGTGTGGATGTATCTTAGTATTACATGCACATGGAGACAATATAAATAGAATTAAATCAGTGATTCCAAAGCTGACCAGATTCATCGCCACAACTCAGAGCAAACCTTTTGACAGAGTTTACAACTTTACTGGATTCACAGACGGTGATAGGGCTGCAATAATCGCTAAAGAATTTGGTGCAAGGAGTATAAGATTAATCGGATTTGATTTCAGTAATGCGAGTGATGAGATAAAATTAAAGAAGTTGAAATGGGCTGAGAAGATTCTAAAGTTTGAGGGAATTATTTGAATTCAGAAACGGGTGGAGTCATCACTTAGTCAGTTCGCCCTCGTTTCATCATCAATACAGTGTTGCAAGCGTTTGTAATATAAAACATTACCAAAATTCGTAAACGATAAATTGATATGGAGTTAACACAATGCTATGAGGTTACATGAATACCAAGCGAAGAGGATCTTTGCAGAGCATGGAATTGCAATTCCAAAGGGGATTCTGACAAGTAACGTAGAAGAAGTAAAAAAGGCTGCTGAAGAACTAGGTGGCAAAGTAGTTCTGAAATCACAGATACTAGTTGGAGGCAGGGGAAAGGCTGGAGCAATAAAAAAGGCAAATAGCGTTGAAGAAGCTGTAGAGATTGCAAAGGATCTATTCGGAAAAATCATAAAAGGTCATGTTGTAAGAAAGATATACGTTGAGGAACAGTTGGATATAGATAGGGAAATGTACGTTGGATTAACAATAGATAGGATAAACAAGGGAATTGCCGCAATCATGAGTAGTGTTGGTGGAATGGATATAGAAGAAATCGCTAGGGAATATCCAGAGAAAATTGCAACCGTTACAGTCGATCCCAGATACGGTTTGAGCGACTATCAAATTAGATATCTGCTAATAGATTCTGGAATGCCAAAGGAATACTGGAAAACTATAACTGGAATCGTAAAGGCTTTGTACAACATATTTATAAAGTATGAGGCTGAACTGACTGAAATCAATCCACTTATAGCGACAAAGGATGGAAGGATTCTTGCAGCAGATGCAAGATTAAACATAGACGATTTTGCTTTATACAGACATAAAGATTTAGCTCAGCTTAGAGATTTTACTGAGGCAGTAGAACTTGAAAAAATTGCGAGCGAAAAGGGATTAAACTATGTAAAACTGGATGGAAACATCGGAATAATAGTAAACGGTGCTGGAATGGCTATGTCAACTATGGATCTCGTTTACTTAGAGGGTGGAAAGCCAGCAAACTTCTTAGATATAGGTGGAGGAGCTTCAGCGGAAGAGATGAAAACTGCTATGGAAATAATATTACAAGACAAAGATGTTAAAGTTCTATTCATAAACATATTCGGTGGAATAACGAGATGTGATGATATAGCCAGAGGTATGATAAGTGCATTCAAAGATATGGAGATAAACGTGCCAATAGTCTTAAGACTTGCCGGAACAAACGAAGAAGAGGGAAAGAGAATTATAGAAAGCTTTATTAAAGAAACAAACGCTAATATATATCTCGTTGATTCCATGGAAGATGGTGCTAAAAAAGCCGTTGAGCTTGCGAGGTGATGTGAATGGCGATTATAGTTGATGAGAATACCAAGGCAATAGTCCAGGGAATTACTGGATATCAGGGAAGATTTCATACTGAGAGGATGCTAAAATATGGAACAAAGATTGTAGCTGGAGTAACTCCGGGTAAGGGGGGTAGTGAAGTTCACGGAGTTCCAGTTTACGATACGGTTAGAGATGCTGTTAAAGCTACCGGTGCAAATGCAACTGTGATATTTGTTCCAGCTCCTTTTGCTCCCGATGCAGTTTACGAAGCAGTTGACGCAGGAATCAAGACTATTGTGTGTATTACCGAAGGGATTCCAGTTCACGATGAGTTGAAGATGTACTGGAAGGTTAAAGAGGCTGGAGCTATAATGGTTGGCCCGAATTGTCCTGGCGTTATATCTCCGGGCAAGGGTTACCTCGGCATTCTTCCAGCTCACGTATTCAAAGAGGGAAACGTTGGAATCGTGTCAAGGAGTGGTACTCTAACGTATCAAATTGCAGACAACATAGCAAGACTTGGATATGGTCATTCTACAGTGGTAGGAATAGGAGGAGATAGAATAATAGGTTTAAGCTTCGTCGACGTTTTAAAGATGTTCGAGGAAGACAAACAAACTGAAATAGTGGTCCTAATTGGAGAAATAGGAGGAAGAGATGAGGAGATTGCTGCAGAATACATAAAGAAAGAGATATCTAAGCCAGTTGTGGGATACGTTGCTGGATTGACTGCACCACCGGGCAAGAGAATGGGACACGCTGGAGCAATAATAGAAGGAGGAGTTGGAACTGCTGAATCTAAAATAAGAGCTTTAAGAGATGCTGGTGTAGAAGTTGGAAAAACTCCAATGGAAGTAGCTGAAATAGTTGCAAAGATACTCAAAAGATGAGGTTAGATCAACTATTAGTTAAAAGGGGATACTTCAGTTCAAGACAAAAGGCAAAGGAGTACATAAAGAGGGGTTTCGTCTTAGTGAACGGTGTAAGGATCACTAAACCATCCACAGATGTCGATTTCGATGTTGAAATAGAGGTTTTACATGAAGAAAAACCAAGGGGCTACTGGAAACTAAAGGAAATCGATGAAGAATTTAAGTTGTTCAGCGGTGACGAAATAGTCTTAGATTTAGGAAGTTCTGCTGGCGGATTTCTTCTTTATGCAAGTGAGAAAGCTAAATTCGTTTACGGAATCGAATACAGTAGAGAATTTGAAAAAGAACTCAAAAAAATAGAAAGAAATAGATCTAATGTCAAAGTCTTCATTGAAGATGCGTTTAAGTTTGATATATCAAAACTTGAAGAATTAGACGTAATTTTAAACGATTTATCTCTTCAATTTTCTTCATCTATGAAGGCTTTAAAGCGTTTTATTCCAAAGTTGAAGAGAGATGGAAAAATACTGTTCATTCACAAAACTGGTGACAAGGAGACGGCGGTATTTGATGGATTTAAAGTCTTAAAATACCTTGATTCGAGGGATAGAAAGGAGAGGTACTATTTGCTCAAACTCTAACTACGTATTTGCGTGAGAATCTACTATCGAAAAGCTTCGCTGCCGAACCGAGTTTTAAGCTTAGGAGAACTTTTTCTACATCTAAGATTCTAATCGATGCGATGTGTGTTAAGACATTTTTGAAAAACTCTGGTAGGACTTGAGCCGTTGCCCCTACTAATACCTTTAATCTTGCTTTTTTTGATCTCTCTAAGATTAAATCAATTGTGTCGTTTATTAAAGCAGTTCCACTTATCAGAACTGCATCCATTTCTGGTAGAAGTCTGTATTCGAACGAATCACTCAACGTGTTCTCGTCATGTAGTGATGGATTCCTTTCGAATACGTAAACTTCGTATCCTCTATTTTTTAAAGCTTTAACAATTGGAATCATGTTACCTACTACGGCAACTCTTTTCAAATCCTTACTTAAGATTTCAACTACATCTGACTCTGTTATTTTATTTGGATTCAAGTAGTATTGTGAAATTGCGTTTACAGTAGCTAAGCCAATAGTTCTTTCAACTACGTTTAAGCTGTTAACACCTTTTATAAAAGATTCAACACTTATATCATCGAATTCGCTCCTATAATCCTTTATCTCTTCCCTTAAAGTCATAGCAACTCCTAAAGATTTCCCTTTCTCTCCTTTGATTAAAACGTATGTATATGGTAAAGCAAGTGAGAAGTCGAGTACTTCAAAATCTTCATCGATTATCTTCAAAGCTTTTCTTCTTATTTCGTCTACAATCATATGGTTGATGTCGTTAGTATTAAATTAAAAAATTCTGTTAAACGAAGGATTAACTCATGTAGATTTCTTCTAAATTCTTTATCTCCTTTACGTGTCCCTCTTTTACTATTTTGCCTCTCGCTAAGATGTACACCCTATCTGCAATTTCAAATGCAAGATTGATGTTCTGCTCGACTATTAAAATCGAAATCTCCGAATCCTCTTTTATCTTTTTTAGAGTATCAACGATTTTCTCAATTATAACTGGAGCTAATCCAATTGATGGTTCATCTAACAGTAACAGTTTTGGATTAGACATCAAAGCCCTTGCAATCGCTAACATCTGCTGTTCTCCGCCACTCATAGTCTTTACGATCTGATTCCTTCTCTCTCTTAACGTTGGAAATAGATTGAATACGTATTCTAATCTATCCTCGTAGTTATCACTTCTCGATATAGCTCCAAGTAATAAGTTGTCTTCAACGCTCATGTTCAAAAATAAACCCCTACCTTCAGGACAAATCGAAATACCTCTTCTAATTCTTTCGTATGGCTTGAGATATGATATCTCTTCTCCATCAAAGATTATTCTCCCGTTTGTCCTTACAAGACCACATATAGATCTAAGCAAAGTAGTTTTCCCAGCACCGTTAGGCCCTAAAACTGCAACTGCCTCATTTTTGTCAACTTTCAAATCAACTCCTTTGAGAACGGGTATTCTGTCGTAATACGCATAGAGTTTTTCAATTCTTAGCATATCCATTACCTAAATAAGCTTCAATCACCCTTTTATCCCTTACAGCTTCTTTTGGCTCACCTTCAAATATGATTTCTCCGAAGTTTAAAACTAAAACTCTTTCAGCAACGTTGAAAAGCTCCTTAAGCTTATGCTCTATTACAATCTGAGTAATTCCATCTTCTTTAAGCTCTTTGATTATACTTATGAGCTCTTCAGATTCCTTTGGACTTAAAGCTGAGAAAGGTTCATCTAAAAGTAAAACCTTCGGCTTTGTCACTAAAGCCATGGCAATACTGAGTTTTCTCAGTTCTCCTTGAGATAGATTCTTTGCAGGTAAATCCCTCTTACTCCACAACCCAAAATCCTTTAAGATTTCAAGGCTTGAATCGCTATGAGAATTTGCAACAAAGATGTTTTCTTTAACGCTAAGATTTTTAAAAACCCTAACTATTTGAAAAGTCCTTACCAAACCCATTTTTGCGATATGACTCGGTTTTTTACCAATTATGCTTACACCTCTAAACTTTACATCTCCAGAATCTGGTTTTATAAATCCAGAGATGATATTGAAGAGTGTAGTTTTTCCAGCACCGTTTGGGCCTATAATTCCCAAGCATTCGTTTTTATCGACTTTAAAACTTACGTTCTTTAGTGCTATGAGTTCTCCGAACTTCTTTGAAACACCGATGACTTCAAGCATGTTACAATGTATCTGACTAGCAAAGTTTAAATACTTTACTATTACCCTTAAACCATGCGTAGAATCGTAGCGTTGACATTGGCATTGCTAACGTTTGCAGTAGTAGCAGCAGATGCAAAGGAAGAAGTTGTAATAGGAGTAATAGGGCCGATGTCATTACCAGAAGGACGAGCAGAGCTAAATGCTGTCAAATTAGCAGTAGAAGAGATAAACGCAAAGGGTGGAATACTTGGAAAACACGTAAAAGTCGTATGGGGAGATACAAAGTTAAATCCAAGCGTTGCAACATCAGAGTTTAGGAGATTAGCTACAAAGGAAAAAGCAGACGTAATTATCGGTGGTTTTTCGAGTGGAGTAATGCTTTCGATGATGGAGACTATGGCTGAAACGAAGACGTTGTTTTTAGCCGATTCATCATCACCTGCTTGTTCAAAAAAGGTTGAGGAGAACTACGAGAAGTATAAGTATTGGTTCAGGGTAAGTCAAAACAACGGAACGACTTTTGCATACGATTTAGCAGACATGGTTAAGTTTCTTAGAAGTAATGGATACGATGTCAAGCGAGTATACATAATAAGGGATGAACACATTTGGACTGATGCGGTGATGGATAACCTCAAGCCTTTACTTAAAAAAATGGGTGTTGAAATAGTTAAAGATGTAGAAGTTCCAAGAGGCTACACCGAATACGAACAGCTAATATTAGATGCAGAAGAAAAAAAAGCAGACCTTATAATGCCGATTTTAGCTATAGTTGAAACTGGAGATATATTAGCTAAGCAGTGGGCTACGTTAAAGCCAAAGATACTATTAGCTGGAAGTGATGTTTTAGCATGCGATGATCCAGAATTCTATAACAAAACAAATGGATTAGCAAATTACGAGATTTTCATAGCACATGGCGGTGTCGTTATCACAGCACCACCAACGGATATGTGCAAACACTTCATAGAGGCGTACAAAGCAAAATACGGGCATTATCCAGAATCTCACTTAGCTTACGGAGCTTATGATGCAGTATACCTTTACAAAATCGCAGTTGAAGAAGCAGCAAAGAAGGAAAAAGATCCATTTGATCCAGATGTTTTGGTAAAGTACTTAGAAAAATTCAACGAATCAAATCCCGTAAAGCTTACGAGAGTTATAGCATTCTACAAGAACCATGACTTAGTATGGGGAAATAAATACGTTAGGAATTGGGTTTGCCAATGGCAAGACGGTAAGCAGTACATAATATATCCAGAGAACGTTGCAAATGGAAAACTTAAGCTTCCACCATGGTTTAAGGAAGAAGAGAAGAAAACTCCCGGATTTGAGGCTTTAGTTGGCATAGTAACTTTGGCGTTAATAGCATACGCAGTGAGGAGATGATCGAAGAACTCATAAGGATAATAGTATTTGGAGCTGTGGTTGGAGGAATCTGGGCTTTGGTTTCTTCAGGATTTTCTTTAATCTTCGGTGTCGCAAGGATTCTAAACTTTGCTCATGGTGCTCTTTTTATTTTATCAGCGTATACAGCTGTATACCTTATGAATATTGGATTCAACGAGCTCATAGCGATGATAATAGGTGTAATACTTTCGAGTGCGATCGGAGTTTTGATCTACAAACTGATCTCTCCAATTAAAAATCACGAGATAATGGTAGTAATCGTTACGCTTGCAATAGCACTTTTGATCACACAAGTACTTCTGATATTATTTGGGGAACATGGTTACTCCTTACCACCAATTGTTCACGGTGTTCAAAGGATTTCTGGCGTTGTGATTACGAATATAAGGATTCTATCTTTAGTAGTAGCTTTAATCGTTCTTATTTTGCTTGAATACTTCATAAATAGAACTAAAATCGGAAAGATGATTACTGCCACATCTGAAAACATAGAATCGGCGATGTTAGTCGGAATAAACATAGAAAGAATATACGTCCTAACTTTTCTAATATCATCTGCTTTAGCTGGTATCTCTGGAATACTATACGCTCAAATTTTTGCAGTAACACCAGATGTCTCCCTCAAAGCTTTGATATATGCATTTGCAATAGTTATCTTAGGAGGTTTAGGTAGCTTAAGGGGAAGCATAATAGCTTCATTTATAATTGGATACATCCTTGTGATTACAATAAACTTCTTAGGCGCTAGATGGTCGGAATTTGTAATGCTCTTGACGATAATTGCTATCTTGATTGTTAAGCCAACTGGATTGTTTGGTGTTACTCATGAAAAGTAAACTCCTATCAATACTTTTGATTGCCTTTGCTTTTATTTTACCGATTTTTACACCTGAAGCATATCTATACGTAATTGGATTAGCTTATCTGTTTGCGATAGCTGTTGTAAGCTGGGATATCATAACTGGGTACACTGGACAAGTAAACTTAGGGCATACAGTATTCATAGGACTAGGAGCTTATACATCAGCGTTACTTCAAGTTCCATCGAGAATTGGACTTAGTTTTAAAGTTCCCATCTTTTTGTCAATTTTGACTGGTGGAGTGGTTTCAGCTGTTTTTGGATTTATAATAGGTTCTATAACTCTAAGGCTTAGAGGTTACTACTTCGCACTCGTTACCGCTGTTTTACCTCTTGTATTCATGCAAACCGTTTTTATATGGAGTGATGTATTTGGTGGAGAAGAAGGTTTTTCAATTGGGTTTGAAAACGCCTTTGCAAAAACTGTAATAGGAAGATACTATATCGCTTTGATAATTCTTATCGTATGTACAGCTATTATGTGGCTTATAGTTAGGAGTAACATAGGGTTAAAGCTTAAAGCTATAAGAGAAGATGAACAACTTGCAGAATCTATAGGGATCGATACAACTAAGTATAAGGTTTTAGCTTTTGTTATAAGTGCGTTTTTTGCTGGAATAAGTGGAGCATCGATAGTTCACTACAGAATTACTGTAAGTCCAGATTTATACGATATTCCCCTAATGCTTCTAATAACACTATCAGCGGTTATGGGTGGACTTGGAACAATATACGGGCCACTTCTTGGAGGAATTTTCATTTATTTAGCGAAGAACTGGTGGATCAAAGAGATTACAAAGGGTTTGATGTTTCCAATTGATGAGATAGTTTTGTATATACTACTAATTGCTTTCGGAATTCTGATGCCTGAAGGTTTGTACGTTGAAATTAGAAAGAGGTTTAAAAAGTCGAATAACCTTTAAAAACTAACATAAACTATTACGATTTGTGATTGAAGTAGACAACTTCTTGATCAAAGACGAAGCAAAAACAGATGAGAGATATGGCTGCTATCCAATGAAAAGACCTATTCCAGAGTATATAAGGAAAGGATTTGTTTGCATAGACAAACCAATGGGTCCTACGAGTCATGAAGTAGTTGTATGGGTTAGGAGAATATTAGAAGTTAAAAAAACTGGACACGCCGGAACATTAGATCCAAGAGTTACTGGAGTACTACCTATATTCATCGAGCATGCTACAAAGCTCGTTCAATTTTTACAGGCATCGGATAAGGAATACGTCTGCTTAATGAGATTGCACGGTGATGTGAGAGAGGAGGAATTGCGAAGAGTTATGAAGATGTTCGTTGGTAAGATATACCAGAGACCACCGCTGAAATCGGCTGTAAAAAAGAGACTTAGAGTCAGACACGTTTACAAGATAGATATCATTGAAATAGATGGTAGAAACGTCCTATTCAAGGTTGCAACAGAGTCTGGAACATATATAAGGAAGCTCTGTAAAGATATCGGGGAAGTATTAGGAGTTGGGGCACACATGCAGGAATTGAGGAGGATTAGGACTGGTAGGTTTACTGAAGACATGTGTTACACATTGCATGATCTATTAGATGCATACGTATTTTGGAAAGAAGAGGGTGAGGAGAAGTATTTAAGGGAGATAATAAAACCGATGGAGATGGCTGTTGCTGATCTACCAAAGATCGTCGTAAAGGATACTGCCGTAGATGCCATATGTCACGGTGCAGACTTAGCAGTTAAAGGAATAGCGTACATAGAAAAAACTGTAAAAAAGGATGATACCGTTGCGATATTTACGCTAAAAGAAGAACTGGTAGCAATCGGAAAGGCTTTAATGGATGCTGAGAGAATATACAAAGCTAAAAGCGGCATTGCAGTGGATATTCAAAGAGTTCTAATGGAAAGGGGAGTTTATCCAAAAGCTTGGAAATCGAAGGAGTCTTGATTTTTAGTTATTTAAGAAAAATCATTATAAAAGCTATCTTCATGGCTATTTTTAGGCATTGAAAAATACTGTGAACAAGATAGGAAGATAATCGAAGAAATTTGTAAATCGAAATTAGAGCTTAGTTAATTCTAAATCTCGCCAGAGAGCAACAAC
>CAZFII010000007.1:5599-19031 GCA_964518925.1 uncultured archaeon | reverse complement strand
AGGAACATCTAACCTTAGATACCCGAAAGCCCTTGAAGGGCGAAATGTGGGTTTACTCACTCAGGATGTGCGGAGTCCCGCTACCCGCGAAAGCTCCCGAAAGGGTGAACTCCTCAAGGTAGTTAAATATTCCTTAAACCACCTTGAGGAGAGAGCGGAAAAATCGAAGTGTTTATCCCAACTCCAATGGGATGATTACATAATCAAATCCCAAGTCCTTCGCACAAATTTTATCATATAAAAATTGGTTTCAACCCCATAAGTTAACTTAATTGCCAACTTTCGGAATTACTGTTGAGAAGGTTAGTCAATGGGAAAGTACTCAACTTCAATTCCAGCTTCCTTCAAAAGTTTTAAACCACTTTTATCTGCGTAATCCTTTCCATAAACTACTCTTTTTATTCCAGCGTTTATTATCATCTTAGCACAGGTTATGCATGGGCAATGAGTGGTGTACAGCGTCGCCCCCTCTATACTAATCCCAAATTTAGCAGCCTGAATTATTGCGTTTTGTTCAGCATGAACACCTCTGCACAGCTCGATTCTCTCTCCGCTTGGAACGTTCAGCTTTTCTCTTAGACATCCAACTTCATCGCAATGAGGTAAGCCCGACGGAGCACCGTTGTAACCAGTTGCGAGTATTCTCTTATCTTTAACTATCACCGCTCCTACTTTTTGTCTAAGACATGTAGAACGCTTTGAGACGACTTTAGCAATTTCCATGAAGTACTCGTCTAAACTCGGTCTCATGTTGAAATGTGACTGTATAAAATTAAATCGTTTCTCAATTAATTGGAGCACTTTATTCTCCTAAACACCTCTCTCCTTGCAATCATTAAATCGTACGGAGTGTCTATTTCAATCCATGGTAAACCCCTTGTAGACTCGTAACTGAGTTTTATTCCAGAATCTATCATCGATTGAAACGCTTCCTCGTAAAAAACGTTTCTACCCTTTTCTCTCATTACGGTTTCCAAATGTTCGTAAAGATCTCCTACGTTTTTCTTTGGAACTCTAGCGAAACCTATGTATTCCCCATCAGCATTCTCTGGCGGAATTTTTTTACTTATTTCAACGATTCTGTCGTTTTCAATTCTAACTTTCATCTCCTCTTCACCTAACCTTTTAACGGTGTCAACTGATAGTATTAAGTAGTCTTTGTCGCTCTTATGTAGAAATTCGAAGATCTTTGGATGAGAAAAGACATCGGAATTTATTATATAAAAATCTTCATCTATTTTTTCCATTGCCAAATACAAACTGTACACGTTATTTGTTTTCCTGTAAAACCTGTTGTGAACGAAGTCGAAGTTTAAATCAAAATTCCTAATCAAGTATTTCCTTAGCTTGTAACCCTTGTAACCGGTTACCACGACTATATCCCTAATACCATGAGTTTTTAAAATTTTGAGGGTATGAGCAATGATAGGTTTATTTCCTACGAAAAGTAAAGCTTTAGGAATATGTTTAGTAAATATACCAAGTCTGCTTCCATAACCAGCTGCGAGTATTACCGCTTTCATAGAAAGGGTTAAATGCTTTATTATTTAAAAGTTACTTAGGGGTGATTTTTATTAAATGGGAATATGTCTTAACAGAGTACGTATACAGAAAAGTGTCCAGACCTATAGCAAAAGAACTGGCAAAATTCAACGTAAATCCGAATTCAATTACAATAGTATCTACTGTAATCGGTATAGCCTCTGGCTTTGTTATAGCAATAGGAAAAGTAGTTGAAGGTGTTATACTGATCTTTATATCCCAAATACTGGATTGCGTCGATGGAGATCTTGCAAGATCAACGAATAGAGTTACAAGGGTTGGAGCCTATCTCGATAGGGTTTTCGATAGGTTCGTAGATTCTGCTATTGTTATTGGAATAGTTGCTCTAAACCCACTAGAACTTTGGCTTCCCGGATTTCTTGCAATAGTTGGATCTTTTGGAGTAAGCATAACGAGGGTAATGGCTGAAGCAGAGGGAGCTACATGCAAAGTAGGAATTGGCGGAAGAGACACAAGGCTGGCAATTATAATGATCGGCTTAATTCTCGGTTACCTATCAGAGGTTTTATGGGTTGTAGCTATTTTAGGGTTTATCACTACTGTTCACAGAATTGTCCACACGATCAAGCAGCTCCGATAAGAAATATATATTGCAAAAATCTATATCACTTCCAATGAGCTTAGAGAAAGAATACCTCGACATAACGTTCCTTCAAGAAAACGGATTCATTAGAAAGAGATGTCCAAAGTGTGGTAAGTACTTCTGGACTGTCGATGAAAGTAGAGAGATATGTGGAGATCCACCTTGTGGTAGTTACACATTCATAGGGAATCCAGTATTCAAAAAAGAGATGGATTTAGCGGAGATGAGGGAATACTATCTAAGCTTTTTTGAGAAGAGAGGTCATAAGAGAATTAAACGTTATCCAGTTGTTGCAAGGTGGAGAGACGATATATACCTAACTATTGCAAGTATCGCAGATTTTCAACCTTTTGTAACTTCTGGTGTGGCTCCACCACCAGCTAATCCACTAACGATTTCGCAACCATGCATAAGATTGGACGACTTAGATTCAGTTGGAAAAACTGGAAGGCATTTAACTCTTTTCGAAATGATGGCTCATCACGCATTTAACTATAAAGATAAGGAGATTTACTGGAAAAACGAGACAGTGGCATATTGTACGGAACTCTTGAATGAACTAGGAGTGAAGAACGAAGACATAGTCTACAAAGAAGAACCTTGGGCTGGAGGTGGCAACGCTGGCCCTTGTCTGGAAGCAATTGTCGGTGGTATCGAACTTGCTACTTTAGTTTTCATGAATCTTGAACTACACCCAGAAGGCGATATAATAATAAAAGGTGAGAGATACAGAAAAATGGATAACTACATCGTAGATACTGGATACGGATTGGAGAGGTTTGTATGGGCTAGTAAAGGTACTCCAACTGTTTACGATGCGGTTTTTCCAGAAGTAGTCGATGAAATAATAGCTAATAGTAACGTTGATTTTTCAAGAGATGATGAAAGAGTTGCAAATGCAATAGCTGAAAGCTCTAAACTTGCTGGAATAATGGGTGAGTTAAGAGGTGAAAAATTAAAGGAGTTAAGACTAAAAGTGGCTAAAAGAGTTGGAATGGATTTAGATGAATTGGAAAGAATAGTTGTACCTCTAGAAAAGGTTTATGCGTTAGCGGATCACACAAGAGCTATACTCTTTATGCTTGGAGATGGATTAGTTCCTTCAAATGCCGGGGCTGGTTACCTTGCAAGACTCATGATTCGAAGGAGTTTGAGACTTGCCGAAGAACTTGAATTAAAACTGGATTTATTCGATATAGTTGATATGCACAACAAAATCTTAGGATTCGAATTTGAAGTTCCAATGGAAACAATTCAAGAAATACTCGAATTGGAGAAGAAAAGGTATTCCATAACGATGTCAAGAGGAAAGAGACTCGTTGAAAGGATTATAGAGAGGAAAAAGAAGATAAGTAAGGATGACCTAATAGAACTCTACGACTCCCATGGAATTCCTGCGGAATACGTTGAAAGGATTGCAAAAGACAAAGGAGTTGAAGTAGAAATTCCAAAGGATTTCTATGCGGAACTTGCTTCAAGACATTCAAAAGCTGAAAGGAGAAAAGTCAAGAAAATTGAACTTAGCAGAGAATATCCAAAAACTGAAAAGTTGTATTACGATAATCCCAAGTTGTTTGAATTCGAAGCAAATGTTTTGGGAATTGAGGGAGATTACGTAATATTAGATAAAACGGCGTTTTATCCAGAAAGCGGTGGTCAAGATTACGATACGGGCTATATCTTTGCAAATGGCAAGAAGTATAAAGTTAGTGAGGTTATAGAAGTCGATGGAATTGTTTTGCATAGAGTTGAAAATGCGAATGAGATTAGTGGCGTAATCAAAGGCGTAATCGATGCTGAAAGAAGACTTAGGCTTATGAGACATCACTCAGCAACTCATGTACTTCTTCATACGCTTCAAGAAGTCCTTGGAAAGCATGTATGGCAGGCTGGTGCAAGAAAAGAGTTCAGCAAGGCGAGATTGGATATAACACACTATAAGAGACCAAGCGATGAAGAGATAGCAAAGATTGAAAGACTTGCAAACAGGGAAATACTTGCAAACAAGCCTATAAGGTGGTTCTGGATGGATAGAATTCAAGCAGAGCAAAAGTTCGGTTTTAGGCTGTATCAAGGAGGAGTACCTCCAGGCAAAGACATAAGAATTGTTCAAGTTGGCGAAGACTTTCAAGCGTGTGGTGGAACTCATTGCAATTCAACTGGAGAAATAGGACTTCTAAAGATCTTAAAGGTTGAATCGATTCAAGATGGAGTTATAAGGTTTGAATTCGCCGCTGGTGAAGCTGCCTTAGAAGCTATAGAAAACATGGAACAAATACTTAGAGAATCGAGCAGAATTCTAAGAGTAGAACCAGCTATGTTGCCAAAAACAGTTGAAAGATTCTTTGAGGAGTGGAAAGAGCAGAAGAAAGAGATTGAAAGATTGAAGTCTGAGATCGCTGAAATTAAAGCTGAAGTTTTACTTGAAAGGGCTGAGGAATTCAATGGAGTTAAGATAGTTGCAGAAATTCTCGATATGGACATGCAAGGATTAATAAAGATCGGTGACGTTTTAGCTAAGAGAGGAGCAGTTGGTTGCTTGATGTCTAAGAGTGAAGGGAAAGTAAACATAGTGACTTTTAGTGGAGCTAAGTACGATGCAAGGGAGATTATAAAAGAAGTTGGAAAGGAAGTCAAAGGTAGCGGAGGCGGAAGAAAAGAACTTGCACAGGGAGCAGGTCAGAGGATATTGAGTAAGGATGAACTAATGGATCTTATGTTTAGAATACTATCGAAGTATGATTGAGGTTATACCAGTTAAAGGATTACCACTGATAAAAAAGGGAGATGACCTAGCAGAATTGATAACGAGAGTCGTTGAAATAAGAGATGGAGACGTAATTGCGATATGCTCAACAGTAGTCTCAAAAGCAGAGGGGAGAATAAAGAAACTGAGTGATTACAATCCATCAGAAAAGGCTAAGGAAATCGCTAAAAAGATAGGTAAGCCTGCCGAATTCGTTCAAGCGGTTTTAGATGAAAGCGAAGAAGTTTTAATTTATGAACCTTTTTTATTGGTTAAAGCAAAGTTTGGGAATATATGCGTAAACGCTGGAATAGATGCATCTAATGTTGAAAAGGGATATATAGTTCTACCGCCAAAGGATCCGGATAAAAGTGCTGAAAAAATAAAGAAGAGAATTGAAGAGATTACTGGAAAAAGAGTTGGAGTTATTATTACGGATACGAATGGTAGATGTTTTAGAAGAGGTGTAACTGGTTTCGCTATTGGTATATCTGGAGTTAAAGCCATGAAAAACTGGATTGGAGAAAAGGATCTGTATGGCAATGTACTTGAAATAACTGTAGAATGTATCGCCGATGAAATCGCGGCTTTTGCGAATTTAATAATGGGTGAAGGAGCAGACGGAATTCCAGCAGTAGTATTTAGAGGGTTAAACGTTTTGGGGAATGGAACTATGGACGAAATATATCGTAGCGAAGAGGAGGATGTAATCAGGAGATGCCTGAAAAAGTGTTAATAGTTGGAAACAATGTTAGAAACGTTGCAGAATCTGCAAAAAAAGCAGGATACGAAGTTTACGCCATAACTAAGTTTATAGATTCGGATTTACTCATCTACTGTGAGAGAGTCTACAAAATCGAAGAAGATGAGAAATTGAACCGTAAGGTTGAGGAGATCTCTGAAGTTCTTAACGCAAAAGTTGTTTTAAGCTCAGGATACGAATGTTTAGACGTAAAAGCGGAAATACTTGGAAGCGATCCAAGAGAGTGTAAAAAGGTAATCGATAAACTCAAATTTTACAAAAAACTTGAAAAAGCTGGAATTCCATATCCAGAGATTTTAAGTGGAAACGAAGAAACCAGAGCAATTTTAAAACCGAGAATAGGAGGTGGCGGTGAAGAGATAAAATTCTACAACGGAGAAAGACCGAAAGACTATATCATTCAGAGATATGTAGAAGGTATTCCATGCTCTGTTTCCCTAATAGTTTCGAGAGAAATAGTTCCGATATCTTGCAACTTAATATTAGCTGGATGGAGCGACATGAACGCCTATGGTTTTAGATACAGCGGAAATATAACACCGTTAAACGTAAAAATAGATGTAAGAAATGAACTTGAAAGAATTGCAGTTGAAACAGTAGAACTTTTCGATCTGCAAGGTTCGGTTGGTGTAGATTTTATCTTAGCTGATAAACCGTATGTTCTTGAAATAAATCCTCGTTTTCAAGGTTCTCTAGATAGTGTAGAATGGAGTTGCGATATAAATCTATTTAAGCTTCACGTTAAGGGATGTAAAGGTGAAAAAATAGAGAAACCCAAATATAAAAGATTCGCTATAAGATCAATTCTATTTGCTGATAAAAAAATAAGGATTAGAAGGGAACTAACGGGAACTCCGTTCTTTGCGGATATTCCAATGAAAAATGTAGTGTATGAAAAAAACGATCCATTAGTTTCGATATTAGCATCTGGAGATAGCGAGAAAGACGTCATGAGAAAAGCTGTTAAAAGAAAAAAGGTGTTTTTAGCCCTTCAAAACGTTTAAAATTCTATCTCTAACCCATTCAATTCCAAGGGATTTTATGAAATAACCAGCTCTTGGCCCATATTCTTTTCCTAATATCGCTTTGTAGATTGCCTTGAAGCACTTTGAAGGTTTAACCTTTAGTTCTCTTGCAGTAGAGTAAACCAAGTTGTGTATTTCCTCTGGATTCATATCATCTCTTAGCTTATCTGCATACGCTTCTAAAAATCTCTTTTCCTCTTCATCGAATTCCACTTTGACCTCTTCTGGTATCGTGAACTTAATCCTATCTGGAGCATACTTCTCAAGCCAGTTCTTAGCGTAATTCATTCTTCTCTCTACGTCTTTCCTTGCGACTTCATCGATTTTGTATCCAGTTCTTTTAAGGATTTCAAGAACTTTTTCCAAATCCCAGTTTGCTATCTGTCCAACTACAACGAGATGTCTAAAGGGTATATCTGAATACTCAACTTCTTCAACTAGACTTAGCTGAACAGACCTATCTTTTTGTTTAACTCTTTCTTCAAATTCATCTATTATTTCGAGTAAACCAATTCCGGGATCAAACTCTATATGTCTCTCTGGCTTTGCCCTAATTATTATATATCGAACGATTTCTGGAGGGAGTATTTCTACCATTTCTCTTACTGGAATTACAATTCCTTTAGAACTTTTCATTGCTCCTACTCCCTTTAAGTGAACCCACTCGTATGGAATTGGATAAGGAGGATCGTAACCGAAAACCTCTTTAACTATTCTCTTTCCAGTGTCATAGCTTCCTCCCGCAGCAGCATGATCTTTGCCAAACGGTTCACAAGTGATTTGTAAAATCTTCCATCTTGCAGCCCAATCTACACGCCAAGTTAATTTTCCCTCCCTATAACTTGCCCTACCGCTAAATCCACATGTGCATTCGTAGTATATCCATTTCTCATCGAAGCTTTTAACTTTTGTAGAGTTTATCCTTCCACAGCTCTCGCATAAAGGCATGAAAGGATACCAATCACTCTCAATCTCCCTCCCAGTAACCTCTTCGATTATCTTAGCAATTTTATCTCTTTCATTTAACGCCGTTCTTACAGCTTCATCGTACAAACCGTTTTTATACATCTCACTCGCTTTAACCACTTCTACTTCTATTCCAAGTATGTCTAAAGATTCTAAGAACGGCTGTAGGAAGTGTTCTGAATAGCAGTTGTGGCAACCCTCTGGATCTGGAATTTTACATAAAGGCATTCCAACGTAGTTCTCGTATTCTTTTGGTAGAAACGGATACCTACGCCTCAAAGGATCGAAATCATCAGCGATGTATAGAATTTTTGCATTTCCACCAGAATCTTCTAATGCCCTTTTTACTGCATCTGCTATTACCATTTCCCTTAAATTTCCAAGGTGTATATGACCAGACGGTGAAATTCCAGTTGCAATTATGTGATTTTGGCCTCTCCTTAGCAAATCCCTCGCAATTACATCAGCCCAGTGCATAACTTTTACCTCCAAAATTCGTTACTAAACTCTTAGTTTCAGATTTAATAGCTTTTGAAATATATCGCAGATTACTCGCAAGAAACATAACATTTAAATATTTAAATTTTTGGATGTGTCAACTTAAGAGGCAAAAGCTTATATGTCTAATATTTAAATTTTTCGCATAAATTTAGAAGTTACACATAAAAAATGTTGTCGATTTATGCTTTGTCGAACAAAATACTTCATCAACAGTGTTGCATCACTACTCATGATGAAAAAGAATTCACTTTATTCGATAGATTAGCTTTTGCTTAACTCCTTCATGATATCCTCAACTTTCGTGACTTCCCCGTCCGAGACCTCTATATTAGCTTTAAATCTTTTGAAGTTATCTAAGTCAGCTAAATAGCTTGCATATATCCCATTTGGAATAAAACATCCATTTTCTGGTGCAATTTCGGAGATCTTAGCCTTTAACCTCACAACTCTACCTTTTCTCTCCAATTCTACTGTATCTCCATCTTTTACTCCAGCTACTTTTGCAATACTTGGATGAATGAATACGATCGCATCGTTTTCAGCTAAAACGTGCCTTCCAACAACTACTTCCACTTCAGTCTTTAAAAACCTCGTAAATCTCATCATTCTATATCCCCTCCAAGATCTTATTCATAACGTAGTAATCGTTAACCTCTACTTCTTCAATCGTTTCAAGCTTTACCCTTACTCCATCGCATCTCACCATTGTTCCACCTTGCTCTATTCCAGATATCGCTGATGGTATTACAACGTTAGCAATTCTTGAAGTTAGACTATTCCTAGGGTCAATTACGATAGTTTTAATCTTTTTAAGCTTTAATGCTACCTCAAATGGCAGAGATTTTACGGGATCTGTCCCAACTATTAAGGCTGAATCGATCAAATCGTTTTTCAGAAGTTCCGTGAAAGCGAAGGATTTGTCAGATTTATTTTCTCTAAAACTGTACTTATTGACGAATCCAGTTTTTTCAAATAACGTCTCGTTAAAACCTCTCATATTCGCATGAAATCCCGTTGGAATAAAATAAGTTGGAGAAATCTCATTAAGCTTTTTAACCAGATCTATAAACGGTTTCAAATCTTTTAATCCATATTTCAACCCTAATCCACCGAATATTACGTTGAAATTAGACTTCTTAAGCTCTCTTATTATCGCTGCAACGTCATCGGCGTATTTAGCAGGTTTACCTTCCATATATTTAAAGAATGAATCGATGAGCTCTAAATCGTTTTTAACTATGATGTACCTCGCATTAGTCTTTGCAAGCATTGAAGTCTCACTCCTTCTAATATCTATCACAACGAGAAATCGATCTTCCTCGTAACCTTTCTGCCTCTCCTTTCCCCTCGGATAATACGTGTATCTGGACATATGCCTTGAGAGACTTTGATACGGATTCGCTCCCCAGTACATTATTACATACGCATAATCTCTAACGTCGTCAAGTGTTGTGGTTGGAACTTCTTTCTTCAAAACTATTTCCACTAAATCTCCTAAGCAGAACGAAGAGTTATCGTCTATATAGGTATTTAGCTTTTCAGCGAGTTTAACAGCTAATTCTTGAACTTCTACTGGTGTAGTGTCAAAGCCGTAAATCGCAGGATTCTTTGAATCCTTCAAGATATCAATCGCAGCTTCTATAGCCTTATCTACATCTACTTCTTTTCCATTAACTCTCGGCGTGGCTCGATTTTCCTTATACTTTAGGAATAACTCTGCACCTCTTCTACAGGCATTTCTAACTACGTTATCAATTATCTCGATATCGTCGCAGAGGCAAGAACAACCGGGACAAATCATCTCTAACCCTCCAAAAAGCTTATGGCTTCACTTGGACAGTTATCTCTGCAAGCCACACATAAAATTCTATTCTTACCGTATCTTCTACACTTGTTCATGTTAACGATCTTTACAACACCGTTTTCGACTCTAAGTATAGGATCTTCAATCGTAGGGCCTCTTCCAACTCCAGCACCATGAGGATCATCAGCAACGTGAACGGGACAAACAACTACACAGTTTCCGCAACCAACACACAATTCCTCTTTAACTATTAAACCAGTTTCTGTAGCCTCTTCAAGTGGTTTTAGCAACTCCTCAAGCTTTTTTCTATTTTCAGAATACTTTGGATCTTCAAAAAGGGGTTTACAATCCTCTAATTTCTTCTCTCTATTTAAAAGCTTGAAGGCAAAGCTCATACAAGTACCTTCACCACACTTCTTGCAGTTGGTTTTCGGTAAGTATTTATATATGTCCATTGGTGTGATTGCCATAAATCAAGGTTTGACTAACCAGATTAAACCTTTTCGATTTCGAAACTCACGAAAAGACAAGAGATGTAAGATAACCAATTATTGCACCAGTATTCACAAAAGGTAAGCCCGGATGAGCTCCACCCTTCTTTTCAACGATGTATATCAAAATCAGGAATCCAATTAGGCTACCCAGGAAAGTTAAAAATGTAGATGTTTTTATAAAAAATATCTCTTGCGAATTTGTAAACCTCTGTACAGAAACTACTAATATATTCGGGACTACGGCATCTCCTACCCCCATGTATGCGTTTTTTGGAGCTACAAATAGCATCGGTACTCTTAAATCCTTTACGGATTCAGCTAAGTTTATCATGTGTTTTGTCTTGTAAACAGATATCGCATCGTATACAGCAAGTATAACAAGTAAAACTATTGCCGGAATTGGTTCCAAGCTTATTCCAAAAATAGATGCTATTCCAGCTGCAAGCATTATCGCAGCGAAATCGATTAAAATCATATTAGGCTTGAATTCTATTAACAATACGATCAAAACTGCAAAGGGTATTGCAAAGATTCCAATAAAAGGTAATAAAACGTAGTATATCGATAGAATCGTTATAAACTGCAAGATTAACGTTAGAAATCTTTTAAACTTTATTGAGATTAAGATAAAAGCTGTAAACACTAAAATTAAGAAAAAATAAATAAAAGAGTTAGAAACGTCTGAAGGATTCTTAAAAACAACCATTCCAGCCGCTTCATACTTTGGCATTGAAGCTATCGCTAAAACAGTTGTCAAAACGAAGAATAAAACAAATATGTACCTCATGCACCCACGACTTTAAGCCTAATCTCCTTTCCTTCAGCTAATGCAAATTTCAAGAATTTTCCAGCTTCTTTATCCTTTCTAATTCTTATAGTTCCTTTACTACTTACTAAAGCCGTAAACAAGTACTCACCATTGGCATAAACGTCAACAGTCTTACCTTCTAATCCATCAGCGTGAATTATAAAGTACTTGTTCGTTTCATCAACTCTTGCAACGACTTCTTTGTACTCCTTAGGAACTACATCTATGCTGACTTTTAGATCGTCTTCTATCTTCTTTATTCTTCTACCCCTTCTTCCAACTAAATAGGGAATATACCTCTCGGGAACTTTTACAATAGCTCTTCTACCCGCTAATTCTATCTCGTATTCGTCAACGTATTTACTTATCCTCTCTTCGAGTTGCTCCCTTAACTTCTCGTCCTCCTTTATAGGCATCACTACAACTTGCTCTCCGTAAGTGTAGATCTCGTATTCGACTTTTTTAGTTTCAAAATCTTTGACTTCTATAACCGGTCTCGCTAAATCCTCTTCAAACATTCCATAAGGAACTTTAACGGTGAAATCTAGCTCATAAACCTTTTTAATCTTACCAGCTTCGATGAATATAATCGTATCTACGACTTGAGGAATCATACCAAGTTCTACTCTTCCAATCATCCTCTGAATTGCATCTATAGCTCTTGTGGCATGTGTAACCCCGATCATCCCAACACCAGCCAATCTCATATCTGCAAAAACTTGAAAGTCGGAAGTCTTCCTCAATTCATCGTATATCGTGTAATCTGGTCTAACGAGTAAAAGTAAGTCAGCGGTTAAACTCATATCCCCTTCAAGTGGAGCGTATTGAGTTATCTCATCCCTAACCATTAGATCTCTTGGACTTTCCATTGTTTTAACGATATACCCGTTTTCTAACAAGTAATTTGCTACACTTGCGGCGAAAGTCGATTTACCTGCACCGGGTGGCCCAGCAATCAAAATTCCCCTCTGCTTTTCAATAAATCTTCTTTTCAGTTCTTCGCTTATTCCATATTCGTCTAGTGTAACTTTTGCAATAGGTCTTACAGCGGTAATTTCCATTTTATCAGCGAAAGGTCTTTCCGCAATCGCAATCCTCAACTCTCTGAGTTGAACGACAGTTGCTCCTTGCCTCTCAATTTCGACACTACTCTCTTCATCTTGTCTCGCAGCCTCTAATATTTCATTTGCAATTTCATTAAGCTCCTCATAGGTCATAGGTTCATCTCTCAACTTTACGAGTTTTAGTTCACCAATCTTACCTCTTTTTGCGTAAGGTGGAACTCCTTCCCTCAGATGAACACTAGCGGTATCTGGCGTGAAGAACTTCATTATCTTCGTATCTTCTGGCCTTATAACTTTGGGCTTTACATATATCGTACTGATTCCCTTCGCTCTCGCAACTAAATGCTGAACTCTATCAGAAGTTATAAGAGTTGCATTGTAATCTTCGGCAATCTTCCTTATCATGTTGTCTATTTCACCACCTTTAGCGAGCTTTATCTGTTCAAGTGTAGGTCTTTCTCCAGCGTATATCACTTCGTAGCCTTTTTTCTTGCATATTTCTACTATTTTTTCGATTTCCGCTAAACCTTGAAACCCACTCAACCTACCAAAATTTGCCTGTGCTTCTAACTCAGCTAAAACTGCTTCAGGAATTATGATAGTTCCAGATATTTCGCCCTTTTCAAGCATTTCTGAAACCCTTCCAGCTATCACAACACTCGTATCAACTACGTACATCTTCAAGCCTCCTGAAGAAGCAAGAGTAGTTTCCAGTATGGCAGGCAACACCTTTCTGTTCAACTAAATAGAGCAAAGCGTCGTTATCGCAATCGACTCTTATCTCCACGACTTTTTGAACATTTCCAGAGGTTTCACCTTTCATCCAAATCTTTTTTCTACTTCTACTCCAGTAGTGAGCATAACCAGTTTCAATAGTTCTCCTTATCGCCTCTTCATTTGCATATGCAAGCATTAAAACCTCTTTAGTTTTTACATCCTGAGCTATCACTGGAATTAAGCCCTCTTTGTTAAACTTCAATTGCATATAGAAATTTAGCAGAAGGTTAAAAAATATTTTGAGCAATCTCATAAAAGCTTGTGACACTCAGATTACATTTCGTTGATAATCTTTAACTTGGCAATATGTCTGCTTATAATTTACATATCTGCATATC